>JBFHRT010000189.1:0-4869 GCA_041591575.1 Spongiibacteraceae bacterium | reverse complement strand
GCGGTGCGCACGGCGCACCCCAATGCCATTAACTTAGCGACGTAGGTCCGCATAAGCTTACGTTGCGGACGTTCGCCGGAAGCGCTAAAAAGCGCTTATTCCGGCCTGCAACCGGGATCGGAGCCGCAAGCGAGAACCTGAAAATTGCAGGAATCGCCTTAAGTTAATGGCATTGCGGCGCACCCTGCGTCAGTGGTCAGTCATTGCGAGGAGCGAAGCGACGCGGCAATCTCGGCCAGGTTGGCAGTGAGCTGATGGAGATCGCCGCGTCCCGCCGCACTCCGCTCGCGGCTAAAGGCTGAAAACACCCCTAGCGATGACGCGGCATGCATCACCCCTTCATCGTCGCCAAACACTGCTGCAAATCAAAATAATCCCGCCACAACCGAATCTTGCCGTTGTCCCCCACCTCGTGAATGCCGGCGCAGCGGAATTCTGCCCACTGGCCGTCCAGCAGGTAGCGGTCGCTGCGCTCGCTGTACACGGTGCCGCTGGCTGCCTGCTCCAGGCGGTGTATCTCCCAGTTCACCGCACTGGCCTTGTCGTGGATGGTGGCAAACACCTGCCAGATGGCGTCGGGGCCCTGTACCGCGCCCATGGGCACGTTGTCGAACACCGAGTCAGCATCAAAGAAGCTGAGGATGCGGTCTTTGTCGTTGGCGTTGATGGCGGCGATACAGGCCTCGATAGTCTGCTGTGGGCTCATGTTGATCTCTCGGTCAGTAGTGGTGAAAACAATGTAAAACCAAATGGTTTACAATGTAAACCTTCGTCGTTATGCTGTTTAGCAGTTGATCAGAACCGAGGTTTTTTTCATGCCGAGCATACTCTTTCACGGCCGCCGCCTGGCGCTGTCTTACGCCATCGAAAACCTGCTGCGCTTCGGTGCCTGGCGCCGGCGTCGCGCCGAATCGGCCCCGCTGCCGGCGGCTGAGCAGCCGCTGCCTGACGACTTTCATCCGGATAATCCGCAAACCCCGGAAGACTTCCGGCCGCTGGAGAACGCCTGCTTCCAGAACCCCTACGCCTTCTACAAAATGCTGCGCGACGACTACCCGGTGTACCAGCTGGCCAACGGCATCTACTGCATCTCGCGCTTTGAAGACATTGTCGCGGTCAGCCGCGATTGCGACACCTTCTCTTCCACCCACCAGGGCGCCATTGCCGGTCTGCGCCCGGGGCAGAGCATCGAACGCGCCGGCGCCCGGCTGGAAGCATTGGCCAGCCTCGGCATTGTGCCCAGCGATGTGTTGGCGCTGTCAGACCCGCCCAAACATACCGGCGAGCGCAAGGTGGGTCACAAGGGGCTGAACGCGCGCTTCGTCAAAAGCCTGGACGGCCAGGTGGAGGCACTGTGCAAAAGCATGATGGACGAGTTCATCGACAAGGGCCGGGTGGAGTTTATGCAGGAGTTTGGCTGGAAGCTGCCGATGCGCCTGATCATCGCGCTGCTGGGCTTCCCCGAGGCCGACTTCGAGAAGATCAAGGGCTGGTGCGTGCACGGCATCGCCACCCAGAGCGGCATCGCCAGCCCCGCCGAGCTGGCCCGCAGCCGCGCTGAGATGCTGGTATTTGTGCGCTACTGCTGGCGCCAGTTCCTGATCGCCAAAAAGCGCCCGCGCGACGACCTCAGCGGCATTTTCGTGCGCGCTGCGCTGGACCCGGACAACCCGATGACCGATCAGCTTGCGGTTAGCGCCATCCTGCAGCTGCTGATCGCGGGCAGTGACTCGTCGGCCACCAGCATGGGCAACGCGCTGAAAATGCTGATTGACCACCCCGAACTGCAGGCCGAAATCCGCGCCGACATGGACAAGCTGCCGGCCTTTATCGAGGAGGTGTTCCGGCTGGAGGCGGCTTTCCAGGGCCACTTCCGCTGGGTTAAACGCGACACCGAGCTGCACGGGGTCAAGCTGCCGGCGGGCAGCCGCATTTTCCTGATGTGGGCCTCGGGCAACCGCGACGAGCGCGTGTTTGCCAACCCCGATGTCATTGACCTGCAGCGAAGCAACGGCAAAAAACACCTCACCTTCGGCCACGGCATCCACGCCTGCATCGGCCGCGAGCTGGCGCGCAGCGAGATCCGCATCGTGCTGCGCGAATTCCTGCGGCGCACCGACAACCTGCGCCTGGACGGCGACGCCCCGTTCCTGGCCTCCATGTTTGCCCACACCCTGCAGCGGCTGCCGGTGGCCTTTGATCCGGTGCCTGCCAGCGCCGGGCGCGAGGCGGCCTGAGCGAGCGGGTATAATCGCCCTCTTTGTGAATTCAGGGAGCCACTGCCGATGGCCAAGCCCGCGCTCAGCCGCGACGCCTTTGTCGACGCCGCCCTCGAAGTGATTGCCGAGGTTGGCGTCGACAAGCTCACCATGCGCCGGGTGGCACAGACGCTGGGGGTCAGCCCGATGGCGCTGTACAAGCACTTTGCCAACAAGGACGAGCTGCTGGCCGCCGCGCTGGAGGCCTTTATCGCCCGCGCCGACGTGCTGCCCACCGAGGATCTTCCCTGGCAGCAGTGGCTGAGCCATGTGGCGCGCGGCATGTACGGTGCGCTCTGCGCCGAGACCAGCTGGGTGCCGCTACTGGGCACGCTGCGCATCGGCGGCCAGGGCACGGCGGTGATCGACGCCTTTGTGCGCAAGCTCTGCGCCGCCGGTTTCAGTACCGAGCAGGCCATCGAGGGGCTGTTCGCCATGCTGCAGCTGGTGATCGGCGCGGTGTGCCTGCACGCTTCACTGCGCCCGGCGGTGGTGGCCGCCGAGGCCGGATTCCAGGCGCTGTCGCCCATCACCCATTCCTACCTGCAGGATGCCGACCGCGAGCGCCTGCAGGTAGCCCCTGATCTGGATCGGGTGGTGCGCCGCGACCAGCTGGAGATGAGCTTGCCGCTGCTGGTCAGTGCCCTGCAGGCACAGCTGTCGCAGCGCTGATTTCAGCCCCCGGCCGCCCCAGCAGGCCCCTCTGAGTTGGCAAAACACGAATTTAGGCCCCTCGTGCCATACTTTTGGCTTGCCTGCACTGTGGTTTCAGGCAGATTTCGCCTACACTAGGGCTTAACTAATAACCGTTAGTTAGGAGAATAACCGTGAGCCAGTGCCCCTTTACCCACCTGCTAGACCTCGATGCCTATGTCAATGGCATGCCCTATGAAGCCCTCGCCCAGCTGCGCAAGCAGGGTTCCTTCGTCAAATTCGACGATCCCGCCACCGGCGTGCCCTACTGGGCCGCGGTAAAGCGCGACGCGCTGGACTTCGTGTCCCAGAACCCGGACCTGTTCTCCTCTAACCTGGAAGGCCCCTTCCCCATGGAAGTGCCGCCCGAGGAGGCTGATATCCAGGCCGTGATGCACGAAAACATCATCATTGCCATGGATCCGCCCAAGCACATGAAATACCGCAAGGTGGTACGCGACGCCTTCACCCCGCGCGCCGTTGCCGCCATGGAGCCCTGGCTGCGTGCCCAGGCCAAGTCCATCATCGACCGCGTCGCCAGCAAGGGCGAGTGTGAGTTTGTTGAAGACGTGGCCGCCGAACTGCCGCTGATGGCCATTCTGGAAGTGCTCGGCGTACCCCAGGAAGACCGCAAGCAGTTCTTCGAGTGGACCAACGTCATGGCCTTCGCCGACGACCCCGACGTCGCCACCTCTCGCGACGAAGCCAACGCGGTGTCGTTCGAGGTGATTGCCTACGCCATGGAACTGGCTGCCAAGCAGCGCGAGAACCCCACCAGCCAGGTAGTACAGGCACTGCTGGAGGGTGAGGTCGACGGCGTCAAGATGACCGAGGAAATGTTCGCCTGGATGTTCATCCTGATCATGGTCGGCGGCAACGAGAGCACCCGCACCGCCACCGCCCACGGCATGCGCCTGCTGATGGAAAACCCGGAGCAGCTCGAGCACCTGGTCGAGCACCCCGAAGACATCCCGATGGCAGTGGAAGAGATGCTGCGCTACAACACCGCCTTCATCACCATGCGCCGCACCGCCACTCAGGACATCGAGTGGAACGGCTACAACTTCAAGAAGGGTGACAAGGTCATCATCCACTACCATGCGGTGAACCACGACGAAGACGCCTACGGCGACGACGCCATGACCTTCGACATCCACCGCCACAAGCGCCTGCCCAACATGCACCGCGAAATCCGTGCCTTCGGTATCGGCGAGCACTTCTGCCTGGGCATGAACCTGGCGCGCCTGGAACTGCGCATCATCTTTGAAGAGCTGATTCCGCGCCTGCGCAACCCCAAGTTCGCCGGCGATATCACCTACATGCGCTCCTACTTCATCAACACCATCAAGGCCATGCCGATCACCTTCGATCCGGAAGCTGCCTGATCCCCAGCGCGCTCCCGCGCACTGCCGAGCCCGCCGCCCCCTTGGGGCCGCGGGCTTTTTTGTGCCCGCGACATAAGCGTCGCCGACGCCACAGGTAGGTGCGACTTCAGTCGCACAGCTCCGATAACGGTGGTCCTCGCCGCATAGCCTGTGCGGCCGAACCCGCAGTTTGCAAAGCTCCGTACTATTTACGAAGTGAGCGCCCGCTACGCTGCGCTTAAGCGGGCCTACGGGGAGAGCAGCGGCTAATAGCATTTTCATCGGGTCATTGCGAGGAGCCGAAGGCGACGCGGCAATCTCATCCAGCGTGGCTGTGAGCCCTGGAAAATGCCGCGCTGCCAGCGGTGTTGCCCCTGTTGACGCGCAAGACCCCGTGGGAGTATTGTATATTTCATGAGGTTATAAGCTTATTCCAAACGGTGATAAGCGAATGCGCAACAATATCCACCAGACATACCCCGCAAACCGGGCTTTCGGCCACGGCTCCTCAGCGCGACAACAGCGGTTGCGCCCGTTGGCGGCTGCGCTATCTG
>JBFHRT010000188.1:0-4882 GCA_041591575.1 Spongiibacteraceae bacterium | reverse complement strand
CGTCCTGCCACTCGTATTCCGGCGCCACGCGGATATGGGAGGCGCGGATATCGGCTTTTTTCAGTTTCTGGCCGTCGGCGGCCTTGAGAATACGGTTGCTGATGCGGTCCACCTCGGCCTTGGCCGCACTCACTTCGGGGGCGGTGTGTACCACCCGCAGCGTCAGCCGCGCCACATCGGGCACCGCTTCCACTTCACCCAGCGCCGCCACCCTGAGGTGGCGGGCCGGCGTATCTGGCGCCCCAGCCATGCTCCCAGCCAGCGCTGTGCCCGCCGCGAGCCACAGAAATACTGCCACCATCCAAGATCCGCGCATCGTGTTCTCCCCCTTGTTGGCGCAATAGATTGTTGGCGCAATAGGCGCACTTTACAACACTGCACCCATCACCGTATAAAGTTCTGTTAACCGTCGCTACCGCGCGGATTATAACGATTACAGGAGTCCTCACATGACAATTTCACCCGACAGTGCCGCCAGTCGCATCGGCGCGGCGCTGGACAAGCAGCGCCAGGCTTTTACCGCCGAGGGCGCCGTCAGTGCCGAAACCCGCATCGACCGCATCGACCGCGCCATCAACCTGATTTACGACAATCAGGACAAGATTGCCGCGGCGCTGTGCGCCGATTTCGGCCACCGCAGCTCGCACCAGACGCGCATGTCCGACATCTATGCCACCCTCGAGGGCCTCAAACACAACCGCAAGCAGCTGCGCAAATGGATGCGCAGCGAGAAGCGCAAGGCGCCCTTCCCCATGAACCTGCTGGGCGGCCGCGCCCGAGTGGAGTACCAGCCCAAGGGCGTGATCGGCATCATCGGCACCTGGAACTTCCCGGTGAACACCGTGTTCTCGCCGCTGGCCGGTGTGTTCGCCGCCGGCAACCGCGCCATGATCAAGTTCTCCGAAATCACCCCGGCCACCGGTGAACTGCTGGAAAAGCTGATCGGCCAGTATTTCAGTGAAGACGAGCTGATCGGCTTTAACGGCGGCCCCGACATCGGCGCCACCTTTGCCGCCCAGCCTTTCGACCACATCATCTTCACCGGCGCCACCAGCATCGCCCGCCACATCCTGCACGCCGCCGCCGACCACCTGGTGCCGGTAACGCTGGAACTGGGCGGCAAGTCGCCGGTGGTGGTGAGCCGCAGCGCCGACCTCAAGGAAACCGCCGCGCGCATCATCGCCGGCAAATCGCTCAACGTCGGCCAGGTGTGCCTGTCGCCAGACTACCTGCTGGTGCCCAGCGAGAGCCGCGAGCAACTGGTGCAGTACCTGAGCGAGGAAATCGCCAGCCTGTTCCCCAGCATGCTCAACAATCCCGACTACACCTCGGTGGTCAACGAGCGTCACTACCAGCGACTGCAGTCCTACCTGAGCGATGCCCGCGAGAAAGGCGCCGATATCCGCGAGCAGAACCCTGCCGGCGAGGACTTCAGCGCCCAGAACGGCACCCATAAGATTCCCTTCACCTTTGTTGTCGAGCCCAGCGACGATCTCACGGTGATGCAGGAGGAGCTGTTCGGCCCGCTGCTGTGCATCAAGAGCTACGACAAGTTCGAGGACTGCATCGACTATATCAACGCCAAACCGCGGCCGCTGGCGCTGTACTATTTCGGCGCCGACCAGGGCGAGCAGCAGCAACTGCTGGACCGCACCCTGTCGGGAGCGATGACCATCAACGACGTGATCTTCCACGTCAGCTGCGAAGACCTGCCCTTCGGCGGCATCGGCCCCAGCGGCATGGGCAACTACCACGGCTTCGACGGCTTCAAGACCTTCAGCCACGCCCGCGCCGTGTACAAGCAGTCCAAGGTCAACTTCCAGCGACTCGGCGGCATGCTCCCTCCCTACGGCGAAAAAGCCGACCGCACTCTGAATGCTATGATTAGAAAATAGCGCCCCTGACGGCAGTGGGAAAATTCCCGCTGCCGTCGCATCAAAAAAGCTGTCCGTGCCGGGGCCTTGCGGCTATGCTTGCCGCTTTCTGCGTCTGCGAGGCCGAGCCGCCCGCTGTTGCGACGCATGAACGTTGGAAACCACTACGTCGAAAACGCAACAACGCAATGCTGGGCTGGGAAAGGAGTTCTTGCGTGGACAAACAAACCCTCGGTTGGCGCGAATGGGTGCAACTCCCCGAACTGCAGCTGGGCTTTGTCAAAGCCAAGGTCGACACCGGCGCTCGCACCTCGGCGCTGCACGCCTTTGATGTCGAACCCTTTGAACGCGACGGCCGCACCTGGGTCAATTTCAAGGTCCATCCACAGCAGCACAGCGATGAACTCACGGTTGAGTGCAACGCACCGCTCAAGGACCGCCGCCACGTCACCGATTCCGGTGGCCACCGCACCCGCCGCTACGTGATCGAAACCGCAATCAGCATCGGCGACCAGCATTACCGCGCAGAAATCACTCTGGTGGAACGCCACGACATGCTGTTTCGCATGCTGCTGGGACGCACCGCCATGAAGGGCCGCTTCGCAGTCGACCCCGAGCGGTCCTACTGTCAGGGGCGGCACTTTGAGGACCCGGAACACAGCCAGCTGACGGTGTAATTCACTGCGGCACAACTCGGCAAACCACAGACAATCGCGAACACTTCGACAGGGGGACGGCATGAAAATCGCCATACTTTCGCGCAACAAAAAACTTTACTCCACCCGCCGCTTGATCGAGGCCGGCAAACAGCGCGGCCACGAGGTGCAGGTGCTGGACACCCTCAAATGCTATATGGACATCTCCCAGTCCGACCCAGCCATCTGGTTCAAGGGCGAAGAGCTGGGCCACTTCGATGCGGTGATACCGCGCATCGGCGCCTCCATCACCCAGTACGGCCAGGCACTGGTGCGCCAGTTTGAAATGACCGGCGCCTACAGCCTGGTGGAATCGGTGGCACTGGTGCGCTCGCGCGACAAACTGCGCTCGCTGCAGCTGCTGTCGCGCAAGGGCGTAGGCATGCCCAAAACCAGTTTCGCCCACGACGTGCATAACACCCGCGAACTGATCAAGCTGGTGGGCGGCGCGCCGTTGGTGGTGAAACTGCTGTCGGGCACCCAGGGCCGCGGCGTGGTGCTGGCGGAAACCGCCAAGGCCGCCGAGAGCGTTATCGACGCCTTCCGCGAACTGAAGGCAGACTTTCTGGTACAGGAATTCATCAAGGAGGCCGGCGGCAGTGATGTGCGCTGCCTGGTGATCGGCCGCAAGGTAGTGGCGGCGATGAAGCGAACCGCCCAGGGCGGCGAGTTCCGCTCCAATCTGCACCGCGGCGGCGTCGCCGAGCTGACCAAGCTGACCCCCGCCGAGCGCGCCACCGCGATCAAGGCAGCGCACACTATGGGGCTCAACGTGGCCGGCGTCGACATTCTGCGCTCGGCGCGCGGCCCGCTGGTGATGGAGGTCAACTCCTCGCCTGGGCTGGAAGGCATCGAGAATGCCACCGGCAAGGACGTGGCGAGTGCCATCATCGAATTTATCGAGGAAAACGCCCGCCCGCACAAGACCCGCACTCGCGGCAAGGGCTGATCATGAGCGACGTCGTCATTGCCGGCCGGTCGGTGGCAGCGGGAAAAAGCGCGCTGGTGAGCCTGCCAGTGGCCAGTCTCTACACCCACAACGACCTGGCCATTGACGTACAGGTGGTCCGCGGCAAGCGCCCCGGACCCACGCTGTTCGTCTGCGCCGCCGTTCACGGTGACGAGATCAACGGCGTGGAGATTGTGCGCCGGCTGCTGCAGCACCGGTCACTGAAATCCCTGCGCGGCACACTGCTAGCCATTCCCATCGTCAACGTACACGGCTTTTTGCACAACGACCGCTACCTGCCAGACGGGCGCGACCTCAACCGTTCCTTTCCGGGCTCGCCCAAAGGCTCGCTAAGCGGTCGCGTCGCTCACACTTTTTTGCGCGAAATTGTGCTGCACTGTAGCCACGGCATCGACCTGCACACCGGCGCCCGCCATCGCGGCAACCTGCCGCAGATTCGCGCCGATATGAACAACGAGGACAGCCGCGCCATGGCCGAAGCCTTCGGCGTGCCGGTGGTGCTGCACTCGCGGGTGCGCGATGGCTCGCTGCGCGAAGTGGCCAATGACAACGGTATTCCGGTGCTGACCTACGAGGCCGGCGAGGCGCTGCGCTTCGACGAGCTGGCCATCCGCGCCGGCGTCAACGGCGTGATCAAGGTGATGCGTCATATCGGCATGCTGTCGCCCTCCAAGCGCAAGCGCAAGGAGCCGATGATCACCGACCAGTCGCTGTGGGTGCGCGCGCCGGAAAGCGGCATCCTGCGCGCATTGGTACCGCTGGGTGCGCGGGTGGCCAAGGGCAATGTCATCGCCATGATCTCCGATCCCATTGGCAGCAAGAGTGCCGAAGTAACCGCACCCGACGATGGCATCATCATTGGCCGCACCTTCCTGCCGCTAGTGCACGAGGGCGAGGCGCTGTTTCATCTAGCCAAATACAAGAAGCACACCGACAAGGTGTTTTCGCAGGTGGAGCAGTTCCACGCCGAGCACGGCCCAGACAACAGCCTGGAACCGCCGGACTCGGTGGATGAAGCGCCGATTGTGTAGGGACGCTAGACGCCGAACGGGAGACGGGAGACGCTAAATGCGGCCCGTATAGATAGCTCTGTAGGTGCGGATTTATCCGCACACCTACCACCGCTGCCAATCCCCTGTGCGAATAAATTCGCACCTACAGCGACCTGAAAATTGTGCTCCCTGTTTTAGCTGTTAGCGTCCGACGTCCGACTTCCGACCATCTTTTCCGCCACCAACAGAAACTCGCGGTTGCCATCGCCGCCGCGTATCGGACTGTCGATATAGTGGCTGACGCTCATCCCCAGCTCGGCGCAGCACTGGCGCACCCGCGCCTCGACCTCG
>JBFHRT010000187.1:0-4947 GCA_041591575.1 Spongiibacteraceae bacterium | reverse complement strand
TGAGTGAACTCACCCGCTTTATGGGACCGGGCAAAACAGTGTGCGCGCTGGCGCCCGGCGCTGCCGAACCGCTGCAGAGTGCGCTCAAACATTTTCGCGGCGACTTTGAGCGGCATATCGAGCAGGGGGGCTGTCCCTATGAATGACAGTCGGAAGTCAGAAGTCGGAAGTCGGAGGCTGTTGCGGCTAGCGCCGCAACGAAAAGCAAAAATCGCGTGCCACCTCGTCGGATGGCCGCGGGGTGGAAGGCGTGGGCTTTTGCGTCAGACGTCAGACTTCCGACGTCCGACCCCAACCGAATTTAGCAACTGTCGCGGGGCCAGACGGTGACCACCATCTATATCGACGGCAGCCCATACCAGGCCAATCCCGACCACAACCTGCTGCAGGCCATGCTGTCGCTGGGGCTGGACCTACCCTATTTCTGCTGGCACCCAGCGCTGGGTTCGGTGGGCTCCTGCCGCCAGTGCGCGGTCAGCCAGTACGCCGACGAGAACGATACGCGCGGCCGCGTCATTGTCGCCTGTATGACGCCGGTGCAGGAGGGCATGCGCATCGGCCTGCAGGACGCCCAGTCGCAGGATTTTCGCGCCGGGGTGATCGAGGCGCTGATGAGCAACCACCCCCACGACTGCCCGGTGTGCGAGGAGGGCGGCGAGTGCCACCTGCAGGACATGACGCTGATGAGCGGTCACACCGCGCGCCGCTATCGCGGCCTCAAGCGCAGTCACCGCAATCAGGACCTGGGGCCCTGTATCAATCACGAGATGAACCGCTGCATCGCCTGCTATCGCTGCGTGCGTTTCTACCGCGACTACGCCGGCGGTGACGACCTCAGCGCTCAGGGCGCCCACAACCATGTGTATTTCGGTCGCGAGCGCGACGGTACCCTGGAGAGCGCCTTCAGCGGTAACCTGGTGGAGGTCTGCCCCACCGGCGTGTTCACCGACAAGACCTACAGCGCCCACTTCGCGCGCAAGTGGGACCAGCAGTGCGCGCCCTCGGTCTGCGCCCACTGCGCGGTGGGCTGCAACACCACCCCGGCCGAGCGCTACGGCCGCATCCTGCGCATCAGCAATCGCTACCACTACCAGCTCAATGGTTACTTCCTCTGCGACCGCGGCCGCTTCGGCTACGAGTACAGCAATGTCGAGCAGCGCCTGCGCGGGGGCCTGCGCCACGTTGACGGCCGCGCCGAGCCGGTTGCCGCCGAATTACTGCTGGATGAGCTGCTCGAACGGCTGGCAGACCCCGAGCAGGCGGTGTTTGCGCTGGGCTCACCGCGGGCCTCGCTGGAGGATAACTTTGCGCTCAAGACCCTGGTGGGTGACGAGCGTTTTTACGCGGGGGTGGCCGCCCCCGAGTGGGCCTGCCTGCAGCGCTACCGCGGCCTCGCCGCCCGCGACTGCGGCCTGGCGACTCTGGACCAGATCGAGAGCGCCGACGCCGCGCTGATTCTCGGCGAAGACATCGCCAGCACCGCGCCGCGGGTGGCGCTGGCGCTGCGCCAGCTGCTGCGCAATCGCGGCCTGCAGCGCGCCGCCGAGCTGGGGGTGCCGCCCTGGCAGGACGGCGCCGTGCGCAGCATCGGCCAGTGGTACCGCAGCCCGCTGCGCCAGCTGCTGTGCCAGCGCAATGAACTGAGCGAGCACAGCGATGGCGATGTCTACGCAGCGCCGGCAACGCTGGCGCGACTGGGCCACGCCGTGGCCCTCGTCATTGACCCGGACGCGCCAGCGGTCGATGGTCTCGATGCCGAGCAGCAGGCCTGGGTGACGGCTGCCGCCGAGATGCTGCTGGCCGCCGAGCGGCCGCTACTAGTGAGTGGCTGCGCCCTGGGTGAACCCGAACTGCTGGCGGCGCTGGCCAATATCGATCGTGCCCTGCACCGAGTCGGTCGCGCGCCGCGGCTGTATGTGGCGGCGCCGGAGTGCAACAGCATCGGCCTGCTGGCACTGGCCCAGCATGGCCTGGACGCATTGCAGTCGGATATGGAACAGGCGGTCGCCGCCGGCAAGCGCTGCTCGCTGGTGGTGCTGGAAAACGATCTGCTGCGGCGCCTGAGCCCGGATGCGTTTCAGGCGCTGCGCAAAGCCGCTGGCCACTGGCTGGTGCTGGATTGCCTGGCCACTGCCACCAGCGAGCATGCCGACGCGGTGGTGGCGGTGCCCAGCCTGTTTGAGAAGCAGGGCAGCCTGGTCAATGCCTCGGCCATGGCCCAGCGCTTGTTCGCGGTGCATCCCGGCGCCGACGGCCTCGGTGCCTGGCAGCAGCTGGCGGCGGCTGCGGCCCGGCGTCTGGCGGCCGGCGCCGAGCTGCCCGAGCATTGGCAGTCGTTGGCCGGCTGGCGCCTCAGCGACGATGTGCGTGCCGCCATGGCCGCCGCCGATGAGGGTTTCACCTGGCTGGACAGCAGTGCCCCCGATGCCTGTTATCGCGAACGCGGCGTCAAGCTGCCGCGCCAGAGCCACCGCTACAGTGGGCGCACGGCGATGGCCGCCGATGTCGCCGTCAGCGAGCGGCCGCCGCCGCAGGACGCCGACTCGCCCTTCAGCTTTTCCATGGAGGGCAGTCCGCAGCAGGGTGGCGACAGCCGCTGGCGCGCCAGCCTGTGGGCGCCGGGCTGGAACTCCAACCAGGCGCTGCACAAATTCCAGCAGGAGGTGGGCGGCGACTGGCGCGGTGCCGAGCCGCCGGTGCTGCTGCGCTTCGCCGGCGCTGCCATCAGCGATTACCTGTCGCCGGCGCAGGCGACTGAAAGCCGCGCGCCGACGGCGGGCACCCAGTGGCAGCTGCTGCCGCGCCACGAGGTGTTCGGCTCCGAGGAACTGAGCAACTGGGCGCCGGCCATCGGTGCGCGCACAGCGCCGCTGCGGTTGGCCATCGACGCCGCCAGCGCGCGCCAATTGCAGCTGCGCGACTGGAGCAGTGTCGAGCTGCACTACAACGGCCACAGCCAGACACTTTACGTGGCGGTGGACCCCAGCCTGCCGCCCCAGTGCGCGGCGCTGCCGGTGCAGCGCGCGGCGCTGTGGCTGCCGCTGGACGGCAGTGCGCGGGTGGAGCTGCGCGCCGCCGAACGCCCGCTGCCGCGGCCAACTGAGCTGATCGCCCGCGAGGGCGCGGTCCATTACAACAACGGGGGTAGCCATGACTGAGCTACTGCCGGCGCTGGGCCAGATCGGCGCGCTGATCGTGCTGGTGGTGCTGGCCGCGGCGCTGCT
The DNA here is from genome assembly GCA_041591575.1 of Spongiibacteraceae bacterium. Classification (GTDB taxonomy): domain Bacteria; phylum Pseudomonadota; class Gammaproteobacteria; order Pseudomonadales; family Spongiibacteraceae; genus JBFHRT01. The sequence continues at coordinate 1,723 of JBFHRT010000187.1, read as the reverse complement.
GACCTGGGCCGAGCGGCGACTGCTGGGGCTGTGGCAGGATCGCTACGGCCCCAACCGCGTCGGCCCCTTCGGCCTGCTGCAGGTGGTGGCCGACGTGATCAAGCTGTTCGGCAAGCAGGAATTCCTGCCGCCCTTTGCCGACCGCCCGGTGTTCGTGCTGGCGCCGGTCATCACCATGTTCACCATGCTGATGGCCTTTGTGGTGGTGCCCTTCAGCCCGGGCTTCCCCATCGCCGATCTCAACATCGGTCTGCTGTTTTTTCTCGCCATGACCTCGCTGGCGGTGTACGGCGTCCTGCTTGGCGGCTACGCCTCCAACAACAAATACGCGTTGCTGGGGGCGCTGCGCTCGGCGGCGCAGACCGTGAGCTACGAGGTGTTTATGGGGCTGTCGCTGCTGGGGGTGGTGCTGCACGCCGGTTCCTTCAGCCTGGTGGCCATCGTCGAGGCCCAGCGCGAGCTGTGGTTCTGCCTGCCCCAGTTTGTCGGCATGGTGATATTTTTTATCGCCGGCATTGCCGAGAGCCACCGCCTGCCCTTCGACCTGCCCGAGGCCGAACACGAACTCACCGCCGGCTTTCACACCGAGTACTCGGGCATGAAATTCGGCATGTTTTTCGTCGGTGAATACCTGGGCGTGATCCTGATTTCGGCGCTGATGACCACGTTGTTTTTCGGCGGCTGGCTGGGGCCGGTGTTGCCACCAGTGCTGTGGTTCCTGCTCAAGACCACCTTCTTTGTGGTGCTGTTCGTGCTGCTTCGGGCGGCGCTGCCGCGGCCGCGCTACGACCAGCTGATGAGCTTTGGCTGGAAGTGGCTGCTGCCGCTGTCGCTGCTCAACCTGACGCTGACGGGGGCGTTGCTGCTGTGAGGATTGATCAACGAGGGGAGGGTGCATTGTGCTGAGTGATCTGCGCACTATCTGGGCTGTGTTTCTGCACAGCTTTCGCAAACGCGAGACCGTGCAGTACCCGGAGCAGAAACCCTATCTGGCACCGCGCTATCGCGGCCGCATCGTGCTCACCCGCGACCCCGACGGCGAGGAGCGTTGCGTGGCCTGCAACCTCTGCGCGGTGGCCTGCCCGGTGGATTGCATCGCCCTGCAAAAAGCCGAGTCCGACGACGGCCGCTGGTACCCGGAATTTTTCCGCATCAATTTTTCCCGCTGCATCCTCTGTGGCCTGTGCGAGGAGGCCTGCCCGACCCTGGCGATTCAGCTCACCCCGGATTTCGAAATGTGTGAATACGACCGCCAGAACATGGTGTACGAAAAAGAAGACCTGCTGATTAGCGGCCCCGGCAAATACCACGACTACAGTTTCTACCGGGTGGCGGGCAAGGCCATCGCCGGCAAGGACAAGGGCGAGGCCGCGCGCGAGGCGCCGCCGGTGGATGTGCGGAGTTTGTTGCCGTGAGACGCATAACGCCGGACGGGAGACGGGAGACGCCGGGGGTGCTTGACGCGCGACGGGAAGCACTTGTAGGTGCGGATTTATCCGCACACGGGGTAAATCTTATAGCGCGAGTGAATGTGCGGATAAATCCGCACCTACAATTCAAGCGCATGACCCTTGTAGGGTGCGCCGTGCGCACCGAACAGCGCTTGCCGAAAATCGCGGGATTTCCGGTGCGCACGGCGCACCCTACGGCAGTTCCGCTTTCGCGTCTCCCGTCTCCCGTCCAGCGTCGAGCTCTGCGGAGAGGCTCACCATGCTGACGCTGT
>JBFHRT010000186.1:0-4948 GCA_041591575.1 Spongiibacteraceae bacterium | reverse complement strand
GGGAGGAGTCCCTTTCATTGAGCCGCCGACAGGCTGCGCGGCAATCTCGTCAACCATGTCGGCAACCGGGTGGAGATCGCCGCGTCGCAGAAAGCGCTCCTCGCGATGACGGCTTTTCTAGCCGCTTCGCCTATTGTGCCCTACCCACAAACGCAAAAGGCAGCCCGAAGGCTGCCTTTTGTGGAGCGAATCAAGAAAAACTTATTTGCTTTCCAGCTTTTCCTTGATGCGCGCTGCCTTACCGCTACGCTCACGCAGGTAGTACAGCTTGGCCTGGCGAACGTCGCCGCGGCGCTTAACAGTGATGGAATCCACCAGCGGGCTATAAGTCTGGAAAGTACGCTCAACGCCCACACCGTGGGAGATTTTGCGCACGGTGAACGCCGAGTTCAGGCCGCGGTTACGCTTGCCGAGTACCACACCTTCAAACGCCTGCAGACGCTCGCGGCTGCCCTCTTTAACCTTTACCTGAACAACCACCGTGTCGCCGGGGCTGAATTCCGGCAGTTCTTTTGCGGTCTGCTCTGCTTCCAGTTCCGCGATGATTTTGTTGGTGCTCATGGCCTGCTCCTACATTCACCAATAATTTATAGCTTCACAGCTATGGTTGGGTTATGACTCAATCCGCCCATGCTCGCGTTGGTATTCCGCCAACAGGGCCCGTTGTTCTTCATTTAGCGTCGCCGCATCCAGCAGATCCGGTCGCCGCAGCCACGTCCGCCCCAGCGACTGCTTCAGACGCCAGCGCCGAATGCGCTCGTGATCGCCACTCAACAGCACTGGAGGCACCGTTGCGTCGCGGTATACTTCCGGCCGCGTGTAATGCGGGCAGTCCAGCAAGCCCTCGACGAAGGAATCCTCCTGCGCCGACAGCTCGTGTCCCAGCACGCCCGGCAACAGGCGGCTGACGCCGTCGATCATTACCATGCTGGCCAGCTCGCCGCCGCTGAGCACGTAGTCTCCGATGGACCACTCCTCGTCGACTTCCTGCTCAATCAGGCGCTCATCGACGCCCTCATAGCGACCCGCCACCAACACCAGCGACTCTACAGCAGCCAACTCCTGCAAGCCCCGCTGATCCAGCTTGCGCCCCTGGGGCGACAGGTAGATCACGCGACTGCCACCACCCATCGCCACTTTGGCATCGGTGATGGCCGCTCGCAGCGGCTCGGCCATCATCACCATCCCGGGGCCGCCGCCATAGGGTCGGTCGTCCACTGTCTGGTGACGGTCGCTGGTGTAATCGCGCGGATTCCAACAGCGCACCTGCAGCAAGCCTCGGCTGACTGCCCGGCCAGTAACTCCGTAATCGGTCACTGCCGCAATCATTTCGGGAAACAGCGTCACCACGCCAATCTTCACAGTGGTCCCGCCTCCCCTGCGCGTGTCCAGCCAGCCTGGCGAACACCGCCGTTAATACTCAACTCAAAAATCGGGGTCCCAATCGACCCGCATCCAGCCTTCGGCCAGATTGATTTCCAGCACGTACTGGTCCGGCACGTACGGAATCATCCGCTCGCGCCGGTCGAGACTGCCGGCACATTTCCTCACCACCAGCACGTCATTGGCACCGGTGGCGATCAGGTGGTCCACGCGCCCCAGCAGCACTTCACTGCCATCGGCCGCTGTAGCCAGCACCTGCAGCCCTTCCAGCTGATGCCAGTAGTACTCTTCCGCTTCCAGCTCCGGTAGCGCGCTGGCGGGAACCGCCACCTCGCATCCGGTGTAGCTGCGCGCGAGCTCGCGGTCATCAACGCCCGCAAAGCGGGCAACGAGACCCTTACCGTGACGGCGGCCTTCTTTGATCTCCGCCTGCTGCCACTGCTCGCCACGCTTGACGTAGCAGTGCCGGTAATCCAGAAAGTTGCTCATTGGCTCAGTGTGCGAATACACCTTGAGCCAACCTGCCACCCCGTACACGGCGCCGATCTTGCCGATCACCACCAGGTTTTCAGGTGATGAGTCTTCAGGCGGCTGCTTTTCCGGTGAGCGTGCCACTATTAAGCGGCTTTCGCCTCTTTCAGCAGCTTGGATACGCGCTCGGAAATCTGCGCACCCTGGCTTACCCAGTGCTCAACGCGGTCGAAATCCACGCGCAGACGCTCTTCCTGGCCGCGGGCGATCGGGTTGAAAAAGCCGACGCGCTCGATAAAGCGACCGTCGCGAGAGTTGCGGCTGTCAGTCACTGTCAGGTGATAAAAGGGGCGCTTTTTGGAGCCACCACGCGATAGACGAATCGTTACCATTCTGCACCGTTTCCTAAGGTCTTTTGCGAGCTAAGTGGTTACCCGCATTGAAAATTCTTGCCAAAATCAGACCGGAGTCCGTAAAGGCGCGGTATTCTACGGCAAATCCCTGCGATTGGGAACCTCTTTGCCACTATTTCCGGCACCGCGCCAGATCCGGGCGACAGATTACCCCTGCCGCCCCCAAGCCACACCGGAAATCAGTTACATCGGGAACCCGCGACCGCCGCCAGGGGGCATCATGCCACCCAAGCCCCGCATCATATTGGCCATACCGCCCTTCTTGCCCATCTTCTTCATCATTTTCGCCATCTGTTTGTGCTGCTTGAGCAGGCGATTCAGGTCCTGCAGCTCAGTGCCGGAGCCTACGGTGATGCGACGCTTGCGTGAACCGTTGAGCAAGTCCGGGTTGCGGCGCTCCGCTGGCGTCATGGAGTTAATGATGGCTTCCATACGGGTAAACATCTTGGTGTCGATCTGGCTCTGGGCCATCTGCGCCATATTGCCCATGCCCGGCAGCTTGTCCAACATACCGGTGACCCCACCCATATTCTGCATCTGCTGCAGCTGGTCGCGAAGGTCTTCCAGGTCAAATTTCTTACCCTTCTTGATCTTCTTGGCCAGCTTTTCGGCCTTTTGCTTGTCGAGCTTGTGCTCGGCCTCCTCGATCAGCGACAGCACGTCGCCCATGCCGAGGATACGCGAGGCAATACGGTCCGGGTGGAACGGGTCCAGGGCGTCGGTTTTTTCACCCACACCGATAAACTTGATGGGCTTGCCCGTGATATGGCGCACTGACAGCGCAGCACCACCACGGCTATCAGCATCGGCCTTGGTCAGCACCACGCCGGTCAGCGGCAGCGCCTCATTGAAGGCCTTGGCGGTGTTGGCCGCGTCCTGACCGGTCATGGCATCAACCACGAACAGCGTCTCGATGGGCTTAATCGCAGCGTGTACCGCCTTGATCTCCTCCATCATCTCGCCGTCGATATGCAGGCGACCGGCGGTATCGACAATCACCACATCGTGGAAGCGCAGCTTGGCCTCAGCCACTGCCGCATTGGCGATATCCACCGGCTTCTGGTCGCTGCTACTGGGGAAGAAGGTCGCCCCTACGTCGGCCGCCAGGGTTTCCAGCTGCTTGATCGCCGCCGGGCGGTAGATGTCGGCACTGACCACCAACACCTTCTTCTTTTGCTTTTCCTTGAGGAACTTGGCCAGCTTGGCCACAGAAGTGGTTTTACCCGCACCCTGCAGGCCCGCCATCAGAATGACCGCCGGCGGCTGAGTCGCCAGATCCAGAGCCTCGTTGCTCTGGCCCATCAGCCGCTCCAGCTCCTCGCGAACGATCTTGACGAACATCTGCCCCGGGGTCAGGCTCTTGCTGACCTCCTGGCCCACGGCGCGCTCGCGCACCACCTCGACAAAATCCTTGACCACTGGCAGCGCGACGTCGGCCTCCAGCAGCGCCATGCGCACTTCGCGCGTGGCGTCTTTGATATTGTCTTCGCTCAGCTTCGCCTTGCCGGTAATGTTGCGCAGCGTGTGGGACAAACGATCCGTCAGGTTTTCGAACATATTTACTGCTCTCTAGTCTCAGCTCACAAGTCGACAGCGTGCTGCCAACCCGCTTACAATCTCTTTAGGAAAACGAACCCAATCGCCGGATTATAACTGACCTGCGGCAACATCCCCAAGGATGCCGCGGCAAACAATAGGCACACACGCAGTCAATGAACACCTCTAGCAGCTTTCTGGCTATTGCCCTGTATCTGGTCGCCAGCGGCCTGCAGTATCGCCAGCTCAAGCGCGGCGAATCGCGCGGGGCGCTGCCTCTGGGGCTGGGCGTCGGCGCCGCGAGCGCGCACGCCGTCGCCGTATTCAGCGGCATCGTCACCGATGCCGGCATGAACCTCAGTGTGCTGCAGGCTTCATCGCTGATCAGCTGGTTCATCTGCACTATCACCCTGTTCAGCAGCCTGCGCCGCCCGCTGGGTAGCCTGCTGATCGCCCTGCTACCCACTGCCGCCATTACCATCGCGCTAACGCTGGCACTGGACAGCCCCGGCGCGCTGCAGCGCTACAACACCGGCATGATCAGCCATATTCTGCTGTCCATCCTCGCCTACAGCGTGCTCAGCATTGCCGCGATGCAGGCCATCGCCCTGGCGCTGCAGGAATACCGCCTGCGCCACCACCAGCTGCGCGGCCTGCTCAAGGTACTGCCACCACTGCAGACCATGGAGCAAATGCTGTTTGAAATCATCTGGGTGGGCTTTGCACTGCTGACCGCCGCCATCGCCACTGGCGCCATTTATGTCGACGACCTGCTTGCGCAGCATCTGGTGCACAAGACCTTCTTTTCGGTGGTTGCCTGGCTGCTGTTCGCGGTGTTGCTGTGGGGACGCCACCAGCTGGGCTGGCGCAGCCGCACCGCCATTCGCTGGACCCTGAGTGCCTTCGCCTGCCTGCTGATTGCCTATATCGGCAGCAAGGTGGTGCTGGAGGTCATCCTGCAGTAAGCAAAGCGCTAAAACAGCGCCCCCAACATCCCCGCAATAGCACGAGATTCGCCGCACGATCCGTGCAAATGCGCCCTTGCGCGCCCAGGGCTTTTTCTTCAAGATAGGCGCTCACGCAAATACGGAGTCTAAAGCTTCTTGAACGAGGCACCGCTGGGTCTTCTATTCGGGGCACTTGCC
>JBFHRT010000185.1:0-4956 GCA_041591575.1 Spongiibacteraceae bacterium | reverse complement strand
CGTTCAAGGGTCGCGGCCTGGAGTTCCAGCGCCTGCGCGAGTACCAGGCCGGCGACGAGATCCGCCATATCGACTGGCGCGTCACCGCCCGCACCACCCGCCCCCACACCCGGGTGTTTCAGGAGGAGCGCGAGCGCCCGCTGGTGCTGTGCCTGGACCAGCGCCAGGCGATGTTTTTTGGCAGTCGCCACTGCTTCAAGTCGGTGCTGGCCTGCCATGTCGGCGCCGCCCTGGCCTGGGCGGGGCTGGACAATAATGACCGCGTCGGCGGCCTGGTGTTTACCGATGACCAGCATCACGAGGTGCGCCCGCGGCGCAGCCGCCGCGCGGTGCTGCACTGGCTGCACAGCGCCGTTGACTACAACCACCAGCTGGCAAACCGCGACGGCGGCAGCCCGGTCAGCGCCGGCGACAGCCTGGCCCGGGCGCTGGAGGAGCTGCGCCGCATCACCAAGCCCGGCTCCACCGTGTTTGTGATCAGCGATTTTGCCGGGCTGGAAGGCGAGGCGGCGCGGCAACTGCACCTGATTGCCCGCCACAATGACGTCATTGCCCTGCATATTGCCGACCCCATGGAAGCGGAACTACCCGGTGCCGGCGCCCAGCAGTGGGTAGTCAGCGACGGCCGCGAGTGCCTGCTGCTGGATCTCAACCCGGCGCTGCGCCAGCGTTTTCGCGAGGACTATTACGAGCGCCGCGAGGCGGCCGCGCGCATCTTCCGCCGCGCCGGCATCCACCAGCTGGCGCTGCGAACCGACCAGCCGTTTTTTAGCACGCTGCAGCGGGGGCTGAGCCGCTGATGAACGCTCCCGCCGCCTCCCATCCCGCCCTGGAGCAGCTGGCCGATATACATCTGCCGCCGCCGGTGCCCGCCTTTCCCTGGGCGCCCGGCTGGTGGCTGCTGCTGGCACTGGCCATCACCGGCTTGGCGGCGCTAACGGTATATCTGTGGCGCCGCCACCGCGGGCGCGCCTATCGCCGCGCCGCGTTGACAGAACTGGAATCGCTGGCCGGCGAGCGCAGCGACAGCGCCTTCGCCCAGCAGCTAAACCAACTGCTGCGCCGGGTGGCGCTGCACAGCTACCCGCGCAGCGCTGTCGCCGGTCTCAGCGGCGAGCGCTGGCGCGCCTTTTTGCGCGCGGCGCCGGGCGCCGGCGAGCCATTCAGCGAACAGGAACTGCTACAGTTGGAGGCCGCCGCCTATCGCGCTGATGCATCCATCGCTGATCGCCAGCAGTTGCTGGCGCGCAGCCGACAGTGGATTCAACGCCACCGGAGCGATCGCCATGTTTGAGCTGCAGTGGCCCTGGCTGATGCTGCTGGCACCGCTACCGCTACTGGTGCTGCGCCTGCCGCGTATCGCCCAGCCACAGGCGGCGGCGCTGCGGGTGCCCTTTTTCCAGCGCCTGCGCGGACTGGGCGGAGACGCCGCCGCCCCCCGGCGCGACAGCGACCGCCTCAATCTGTTGCTGCTCGGATTGATGTGGCTGGCGCTGCTGCTCGCGGCCAGCCGCCCGGTGTGGATCGGCGAGGCCGCCGAGCTGCCCACCAGCGGCCGCGATCTGATGCTGGCGGTGGACATCTCCGGCTCCATGCTCCAAGAAGACATGATTGTCGACGACAACCCGCTGCCGCGTATCACCGTGGTCAAGGCGGTGGTGGGCGAGTTTATCCGCCAGCGCCGCGGCGACAAGCTGGGGCTGATCCTGTTTGGCTCCCAGGCCTATATGCAGTCGCCGCTGAGTTTTGATATCGACACCCTGGGCACGCTGATGGACGAGGCCCAGGTGGGTTTTGCCGGCAAGGCCACCGCCATTGGCGATGCCATCGGCTTTGCCATCAAGCGCCTGCGCCAGCGCCCCGACAACAGCCGGGTGCTGATTCTGCTCACCGACGGCGCCGACACCGCCAGCAGCCTGAAACCGGCCCAGGCCGCCGAACTGGCCGCCACGGAGGGCGTCAAAATCTATACCATCGGTTTTGGCGCCACTGAAATGGAAGTGCCGGGGCTGTGGGGCACGCGTCTCGGCGCGCGCACCATCAACCCCTCGGCGGACCTGGACGAGGCCACGCTGCGGGCCATTGCCGAGCGCACCGGCGGCGAGTTTTTCCGCGCCCGCAGCCCCGCCGAGCTGCAGGCGGCCTACCGAGCCATTGCCGAGCTGGAACCCATTGAGCAGGAAGCGGAGCTGCTACGCCCCCAGGCCTCGCTGCTGCAGTGGCCGCTATTACTGGCGCTACTGCTGATGCTGGCGGTGGCTCTGCGCCACAGCGGCCTGCTGAACGGAGGGCTGAAGCGTGCCGATTGAGACACTGCACTGGCTACGTCTGGACTGGCTGTGGGCGGCGCTGCCGCTGGCGCTGACGATCTGGCTGCTGGCGCGCGCCCGCAGCCGCCGCGGGCAGTGGCAGCAGCATATCGACCCGCAGCTGCTGCCCTATTTAGTGCAGGACCCGCAGCAGGGCCCCGGCCGCCGGCGGCCGCTGGCATTGATGCTGCTCGCCGCCGCGCTGACCCTGCTGGCCCTGCTGGGCCCCGCGGTCGACCGCGCACCGGCGCCGCTGCATCAGCGCAGCGAGGGCCTGGTGATCGTGCTGGACCTGTCGCCGTCGATGCTGGCCGAAGACATCAAGCCCTCGCGACTGCAGCAGGCCCGCTTCAAGATTCGCGACATCATCGCACTGCGGCGCGAGGGCCAGACCGGGCTGGTGGTGTTTGCCGGCGACGCCTTTGTGGTGGCGCCGCTCACCGACGACGGCAACACCCTGCTCAGCCTGCTGGGCGGGCTGGAACCGGCGATGATGCCACTGACCGGCAGCAACCCGCTGGCGGGGCTGCAGCGCGGCCAGGCGCTGCTGCAGCAGGCCGGTCTCAGCCGCGGCCGCCTGCTGCTGATTGGCGACGGCATCAGCGAACAGCAGCTCAGCGGCCTGAAAGCCTTCGCCCGCCAGTCGCCCTATGAACTGTCCATTCTCGGCGTGGGCAGCCGCCAGGGCGCGCCGATTCCGCTGCCCGAGGGCGGTTTCGCCCGCGACGGTCGCGGCGAGATCATCATCCCCAGCCTCAGCCGGAATCAGTTCGCCGAGCTGGCCTCGGCCGCCGACGGCCGCTACCGCGAGCTCAGCCTGGACGACAGCGATATCCGCGAGCTGCTGGGCAGCTCCGCACTGCCGGGGCTGGATGCCGGCGCCGACAGCCAGCGCCTGGAGCGCCAGTTCGACCAGTGGCGCGACGCCGGCGCTTACCTGGTGCTGGCACTGCTGCCGCTGGCGCTGCTGTGCTTTCGCCGCGGCTGGCTGCTGAGCCTGACACTGCCGCTGCTGCTACTGGGCCAGCCCAGCCCCGCGCAGGCCCTGGAGTTTGCCGACCTGTGGAGTACCCCGGACCAGCGCGGCGCCAAGTTGATGACTGAGGACCCGCAGCAGGCCGCCCAGGCTTTTGAAGACCCCATGTGGCGCGGCAGCGCCCACTACCGCGCCGGCGACTACGCCGCCGCCGCCGAAGACTTTGCCCGTGCCGACAACGCCGACGCCCACTACAACCGCGGCAATGCCCTGGCCAAGGCCGGCCGGCTGGACGAGGCCCTGGCCGCCTACGAGCAGGCGCTGCAGCGCGAGCCGGAGATGGCCGACGCCCGCCGCAACCGCCAGCTGCTGGAGCAGCTGAAACAGCAGCAAGAGCAGCAACAAGAACAACAATCCGGCGGCGATCAGGGCCAGTCGGACCCGTCGCAAGGCGAGCAGGATCAGACGGGGCAGGAGCAGTCGGAACAGCAGCAGTCGGGGCAGAATCAATCAGGCCAGGGCGAACAGGAGCAGCAGGCCCAGCAGGGACAACAACAGCAAAACGCCGAGCCCGGCAGCGGCGGTGGCTCCAACGACAATGCCGCCGAAGAGAAGGCCGGCGCCGACTCGCAGGCAGGCGGCGACAGCGGCCAGCCTGAAGCCGGTGAATCGAACACTGCCCAGGGCAGCGACAGCGAGGCACAACAGGCTGCCGAAGACTACGCCCGCGGCGCCGCTGCCCAGCAAGACAGTGAGAGCGACGGCGAGGCCGGCCAGCCACCGGCCAGCGCAGCAGAAAGCACTGAACGTCCCGGCGATCAGCGGCCCGCAGCGACCACAGAAAGCGAGGCCTTGAGTGAACAACAGCAGGCGCTGGAGCAGTGGCTGCGCAATATTCCCGACGACCCCGGCGGCCTGCTGCGGCGCAAGTTTCACTACCAGTTCCAGCAGCGCCGCGAGCGCAAAGAACTGCCGCGGCAAGAGGACTACGCGCCCTACTGAGGCGCCACAGTATGATGATGGCAGAGATGGCAGCACCGCAGACACAGCCCATGAACACCGCTACCCGCAGCTGGCAGTCGCTAATAGCAGTGCTCGCACTGTTGACGGCGGCCCTGCTGTGGACGGCGCCCGCCACTGCCGAGACCAGCGTGCGCGCCTCGGTGGACCGCAATGAAGTGGCGCTGGACGAAACCTTCACCCTGTCGCTGATTGCCGACAGCATGCTGTTCTCCAGCGAGCCCGATATCAGCGCACTGGACAAAGACTTTCGCGTTATCAGCCGCCAGCAGAGCAGCCAGACCAATATCGTCAACGGCGATATCACCAGCAGCCGGCGCTGGGATTACGTGCTAGCGCCGCGGCGCCAAGGCACGCTGACCATTCCCGCCATACCCATGGGTAAGTACCAGACGCGACCGCTAACCATCACCGTTAGCGACCAGCCACAGCGGCGCCCCGCCGGTCGCGACAGCTTTTTTATCGAGTCCGATATCACCCCGCGCCGCGCCTATGTGCAGTCGCAGCTGAACTACACGGTGAAAATCTTTACCGCGGTCAATTTTCTCGACGCCTCACTGGAGCCACTGGAAGTCGACAACGCCGTGGTCGAGGGCGGCAGCGACCGCCGCTACAACACCCAGATCGACGGCCGCTACTACCGCGTGATCG
>JBFHRT010000184.1:0-4962 GCA_041591575.1 Spongiibacteraceae bacterium | reverse complement strand
GTGCTGCTCAATCTCGGCACCAAGCAGCGCGGTCACAACAATGCGGTGGGCGGCTTTGAATTGCTGTTCATGCTGCTGGACTACGACACCCTGGGGGTATCACCGAATCCCGATAAGGCGCTGCTCAGTGGCAGGGGGCACGACTTCGACCACCCCACCGCCCAGGCCCAGGATACGCCGGCTTGGTGGAATTACAGCCACCGCTCGCGCAAGTTCTTTGACGCCGGCCAGTCAGTCGATGGCACCCGCATTGTTCTCGCGGCGGGACCCAATGATGCCGAGGGTCTGCTGACACCAAGCGGCGAGGTCTATCGCCACCTGATCGAAGGCAATGACCAGGACGTGTCGGCTTACCTGATGTCGGTGAGTTCACCGGCCTTTCCCGGCGAAATCGACACCGCACTGGCGGAGCAGGGTGCGGTGTTGTTCCATACCAAGGACCTGTGGGCCGAGCCCGGCAACGCCGGCGCATTGCGGCCAATGGGCGGCAACGGTTCCTGCGCCAGCTGCCACGGCGCCTACTCGCCGCGTTACGTTAACGATCCCGCGTTTCTGGAAACGCCGGCACTGGAAGGCATGGCCGGGCATATCTCGCCGCTGGACATGATCGGCACTGATCCGGCGCGGGCGAATAACCTCTCGCCCTATCTGCGCGCGGTCTATGGCTCCACCTTCTGGGGTGCCCCCGAGGGCAACGACGGCTACGTGGCGCCGGAGGACAAACTGCCGCTGGTCGAACTGGCGGATGACCTGCTGCCACCCGAGGACCGGCCGGCGGGCAGCTGTGGCTGGGAGCAGGGCGTGATTGGCTACCAGGCGCCGCCGCTGTACGGCACCTGGGCCACGGCACCCTATTTTCACAACGGCTCGGTGCCGACCATCGAGGCGGTGCTGGAATCGAGCAAGCGCGCGCCGATCTGGCAGCGTCAGCTGCGAACCATCGGTCCGGTGACCGGTTACGACCAGGATATGCAGGCCGCCTACGACTTTGAGGCGCTGGGCTGGAAACACACCGCCCTGAGCTGTGAGGACATTCCCGGCGACGACCTTTTCAACTGCAATCCGGTAGAGGGCGGTGGGCCGAGTCTGGCGCAGTTGGTGGAGAGTTTTATCAAAACCAACTTCAACTGGCTGGCCTCCGTCTCCATTGACGACCCGAGCACAGGCGCCGTCGCGAAGCGTCTGATCTACGACACGCGCACGCTGGGTAACTCCAATGCCGGCCACAGCTTCAGTGACGTGCTCACTGATGCCGAGCGGCGGGCGATAATCGAGTACCTGAAGACGTTGTGAAAAAAGCGGTCGGACATCGGAAGTCTGATGCCAGAAGCAAACGCAAAGCGGTGCCCGTGGCGCACCCTACGGGATGCAGCTCCGTACCTGACGCCTGCAACGCAAACTTATGCAGGCCTACGGAACTTTGTGAAAAAACCGTCGGACGTCGGAAGTCGGAGGTCTGATGCCAGAAGCAAAAGCAAAAGCGGTGCGCATGGCGCACCCTACGGGATGCAGGAATTCGTAGGGTGCGCCGTGCGCACCATGTCCTACCCAGGCTATCGGGCGCAACGGCATGTGACAATGGCGCGCGGGAGCAAGGGGGCGGGTCAACGGTGAAACGGAGACGGCGCAGGGCAGTTTACAATCGCGCCGGCGGTACACTGCGCCATTGCGCAGCTGATGCGCGGATAAGCTCACTGACAAAAGAACACAGCGGTAGGGGTATACCATGCAGTATAAAAAAATAACGGCGGCGGTCGCGCTGCTCGCCGCGGGCGCAGCACACACAGCGGTGCTGGAAGAAGTGGTGGTGACCGCGCAGTTGCGCGAGCAGAGCCTGCAGGATGTGCCGGTGTCGGTCAGCGCCATCGCCGGCGAGACCATGCAGGAAGCGGGTATCGGCCGCATCGAAGACCTGCAGGCCTACGTGCCCAACCTGCACATGTCAGAGTCGCAGATCACCACCGACATCTTTATCCGCGGCATTGGTTCCGGTGCCAACCAGGGCTTTGAGCAGTCGGTGGGCATGTACGTGGACGGCGTCTACTACGGCAAGGGCCAGCTGGCGCGGGCACCGTTTCTGGATCTGGCGCGGGTGGAAGTGCTGCGCGGCCCGCAGAATATCCTGATGGGCAAGAACAGCATCGCCGGCGCGGTCAGTATCGTCACCGCCGATCCGGATGAGGAGGGTGGTGGCCGCATCAGTACCACCTACGAGCCGCGCTTCAATACCCGCATGGTGGAGTTCAGCCACAGCGGACCGATCAGCGACGCCTTTGGCTACCGCCTCGCCGGCCGCCTGTTGCAGAGCGACGGCTTTATGGAAAACCTCACTCTGGACCGCGACGAACCCGAGCGCGATGAAAAGACCCTGCGCCTCAAGTTCAAGTGGGACGTCAACGACGACCTCAGTGCCAAACTCAAACTGGAGTACAGCCGCTTTGAAGTGACCGGGCGCCACGCCGAAATCATTCGCGCCGATCCCTCCGAGGCCACTGGCGACGCCGGCCTGTTTGCCGGCCGCAACTGGGGTGAAATCCTCGATCGCACCGTGTTCCCCGATGCCGGCGCTGGCCTCAATCTGCCGCCGGCCATTGTCGCGCTGGTTGGCATTCAGCCCGACGGTTCGGTGCTTAATATCGACGCCGACTCATCGGTGCTCAACAACACGCAGGACTACAAGCGCCACGCCAACGAAGAGCACAGCGAGACCGATCTCTACAACGTCACTTTCAATCTGGATTACTACGTCGACGGCCACACCTTCAGCGCTATCACCGGCTACATGGCCTACGAATTCGACGACCTCTGCGACTGCGACGCCACCGGCGCCGAAATCTTCCAGGCCGGTTTCTTCGAGGACTACGAGCAGTTCAGCCAGGAAGTGCGCTGGATCTCACCGGTGGGCGAGACCTTTGAATTTATCGGCGGTCTATATTTCCAGAAGAGTGAGTTCTATTTCTTCGACACCCTGATTGTGCCCGACGACCCCAGTGCCATCCTGGTGCAGCTGCTCAATGCCGGCGACCTGTTGGCCGGCGGCGCCACCGGCGACGCCGATCCCAACCCGGCTGGCAGCAACGCCTTCGAGGTGGCCGGTATCGGCGACGCCGGTAACAACATGATCGGCTATCGCTCACCGCGGGATTTCATCACTGACAGCACGCTGTGGTCGGGCTTTCTGCAGGGCACCTGGAATCTGCGCGACGACCTGCGCCTGACCCTGGGGGGGCGCTACACCGACGAGAAAAAAGAGGGGGCGCGCAAGGTTGAGCTGGCCTTTCCAGACTTCAGCATCCGTCCCCGCGGCGAGATCGACACCGTGGTGGCCATCAATTTTGCCGTTGAGCGTCATGACCTGGAGGGCGACCGCCACGAGCGCCAGTTCTCGCCGCTGCTCAACCTGCAGTACGACTGGAACCCGGACCTGATGAGTTACTTTACCGCCAGCCGCGGTTTCAAGTCCGGCGGTTTCGACGCCCGCTCCAACTCCTCGCCCGAGGCCAATATCGCCAACCCGCACGCCACGCCCGATCGCCAGCGGGTGCTGATCGGCAGCTTCGAGTACGAGGAAGAGCAGGCCACCAGTTACGAGCTGGGCATCAAGTCGACCCTGCTGGACGGCGCCGCCGAACTGAATGCGGCGCTGTTTCGCACTGAGTACGACGATCTGCAGGTGAGCATTTACGACGGCACCCTGGGCTTTAACGTCGCCAATGCCGCCAGCGCCATCTCCCAGGGCGTCGAGCTGGACGGGCGTCTGCAAATCACCGAGCACCTGATGCTGCGCGGTGGCCTGTCACTGCTGGACTTCGAGTTCCAGGATTTTGAGGACGGCACCTGCAGTCAGGGTCAGGCGCCCAATTCTGCCGATGGTTTCCACTGCGATTTCAGCGGCATGACCAACCAGTACGTGTCCGACTGGAATGCCAACCTGGGCTTTCACTACGAGCGTGACCTGGGCAGCAGCCTGATGTTTCGCAGCAACATCGACCTGATTGGCGTCGGCGACTACAACCCGACCTCCAACCTCGACCAGCGGGTGGAGCAGGACGGCTACGTCAAGGTCAATGCGCGCCTGTCGCTGGGCGCCATTGCCGGTGACTGGGAGCTGGCACTGCTGGGCAAGAACCTCACCGACGAGGCGGTGGTGGCCTCGGCCTTTGATACGCCGGTTGCCTATACCGCGGCGCAGGCTCCCACCTGGCACGCTTTCCTGGAGCCACCGCGCACCGTGGCGCTGCAGGCCAGCCTGCGCTGGTAGTTGCTAACGAAAAGGTTGCCAACGAAGAAGTTCCCATCCTGGCCTTTTTTCCGGAATTCGGAACCGCCGGCGCGCGTGCACCCCGCCGGCTTTTTTCTTTTTTTCGGCTGAAATGGGCGCCGCAAAACACTGTGCGGGAGACGCAATGATGTAGGTGCGGCTTTCTCCGCACTGCCGGAAATCCAGGTGACTGAGGTTGCCGTGTATCGTGTTGTGCGGCTAAAGCCGCACCTACAGGGTGCCACAATCGGGTTAGGCGCCCCTCCCGCAATGGAAGGAATTTTTGCGGTGTTGTAGGTGCGACTTCAGTCGCACAGAGATGATCGCTTGTGCGGCTAACGCCGCATCGACTTTATTGGCACGGCTGCCATCGATGGTGGCGGCAAATGGTAAGGGCTGGCGGTGGCAGCGATTGTCGGCTGCGCTCCGGTCCACTAACGTGGTGCTGTCTATGATTGGAAGTATGGAACCCTCTATGATCAAGGAACTGGGACCCGAGGCCCTGACTGAGCCCGCGGCCTACAAGAACCCTGACGCGGTGCTGCAGCTGCTGGCGCGCCTGCGCCGGGATCAGCCGGTAAGCCGCGTCTGTGCCGACGGCGTGCGCCCCTTCTGGGCGGTCACCCGCTACGAAGATATCCGCTATATCGAGAGCCACCCCGAGCAGTTTCTGGCCGGGCCGCGCGCGATTCTGCTGCAGC
>JBFHRT010000183.1:0-4984 GCA_041591575.1 Spongiibacteraceae bacterium | reverse complement strand
TAGGCCGGCGAGATATTGAGTTTGTCGTCCAGGCGGAAAATGCGCATCACCTCCTGGGCATCCACGTTCAGCGCGTCGCAGGTGTCACCGACCTCGTTGGCAAAGCAGATCTTCAGCGCGTGGTAGGCATTGGAGACATACTTCACCGTTTCCGCGGTGCGGATCTGGGTGTGCACAAAGGTGGCGTTGACGGCGCTGTACAGCTGCTCCAGCAGTGCCGCCGTTTCCTCATCGTCGCAGCCAACCAGGGTAAAGGGCGGATTGGCAAAGTCTTTCAGCGCCGAGCCCTCGCGGATAAATTCCGGGTTCACCGCCAATCGCAGCCATGGCCGGAAGGCTTTGCCCGCCCCCGCCAGCAGCGCGTTGAGCACGGTGTTTTCGCAGGTGCCGGGCAGCACGGTACTGCGTACCACTACCGTAAATGGCTTCTCGCTTCCCTTCAGCGCCTCGCCGATTTCGCGGCTGACCCGGGCCAGGGCATCGAGCTGCAGCTGGCCGTGACGGTCGCCCGGCGTGCCGACACAGATAAAGGCCACATCGCTGTTGTCGATGGCCTCCTGGCAGCAGCTGGTGGCGCGCAGCTTGCCGCTGCTGACCATGTCGCCGATAAGCTTGTCCAGCCCCGGTTCGACAATCGGGGATCGGCCCTCGTCATTGATCATCTGCACTTTATCGTCGTTGATATCCACGCCGGTCACGCGGTAGCCGGCCCAGGCCAGGCAGGCGGCACTGACACAGCCCACGTAGCCGAGCCCGAACACGCTGATAGACGGTTGCATGGGGTTCACTCCTGTTGGTATGGGGCGAAAGGGAGCCGAAGTGACGATGACTAGGCTTCGGCACCGGGGAGCTGCCGGCAGTCAAATAGGGAGCAGCTCAGTGGCACGGTGATAGAACGTCCGCGAGGCTCGGGTACTCGCTGGACTGCAGCGACGCTTGGCTCAAGACGGGGGTCTTTTTTTGATAAGCGCCGCAGCGCAGCCCAACGAGTACCGGAAACCCGCGGTATTACCGAGATAGCG
This sequence comes from Spongiibacteraceae bacterium, assembly GCA_041591575.1. Lineage (GTDB taxonomy): Bacteria > Pseudomonadota > Gammaproteobacteria > Pseudomonadales > Spongiibacteraceae > JBFHRT01. The sequence goes on along the minus strand of JBFHRT010000183.1, from coordinate 3,962 downwards.
GGTACAGAGATAGCGAGTACAGAGATAGCGGGCGGCCGCGAGCGCCCGCTGCCAGGCCGTCGCCGGAAGGCAAGCCCGGGTTCATTCCATCATTCCAGCAGCTCGCGGCAGTGGCGTTCGAAAACCCTGGCCACCCGCGGCCAGGAATAGCGCAGTTCCATCAGTCGCCGCCCCGCCTCGCCCAGTTGCCGCCGGCGGTCGGGATCGCGAAGTAGTGCGAGGATCTTTTCAGCAAACTCAGCGGGGTCGTCGGCCAGTAGCAAGTGCTTGCCGTCCTTCAGCGGCAGACCCTCGGCGCCAATGCGGGTGCTGACCACGGCCTTGCCCATGGCCAGCGCCTCGTAAATCTTCAGGCGGGTGCCACCGCCGATGCGCAGCGGCACCACATAGACCGCTGCGCGCTCGATATAGGGCCGCACATCGTCGACAGTGCCGGTCAGCCGCACATTGGCTACCACCGCCGCCTCCTGCAGGCGGCGGCTGGGATTGCGGCCCACCACCGTCACTGACAGCTGGGGCAGCTCGCGGCGCAAGCGGGGCAGCATGGCGTCGATAAAATACAGGATGGCATCCTCGTTGGGGTGCCAGTCCATGGAACCGCTGAATACAATCTCCAGCGGCTGCTGCCGCGCAGCGTCGCCAGGGTGGAAGTAGTCCAGGTCCACCCCGGTGGGGATGGCGCGCATGCGGCTGCCGGGGGCGCTGGCGCCGAGCATCCGCTTATCCTTTTCCGACACCGCGATGCTGAGTCCGGCGCGGCGGCAGCTTGCGGTTTCATAGCGGCGCATTTTGCGCCACTCCAGCGCCAACAGCGCGCGGTGCAGCGGGCGGGTCTCAGTGTTGCCCAGCCGTCGCCAGATCATATGCTCCACGTTGTGGGAAAAGAACAGCAGCGGCGTGTCGCCATCCAGCGGCACATTGGGCATGGCAGTGAGGAAATCGGCGACACATAGGTCGTAGTTGCCACTGTTCAGGGCGCGCTGCACCTCGCGCTCCAATGCCGCAATGTGGTTCTTATAGATATCCACCGGCAGCGGTGTCAGCCAGGAGCGCATCAGCGCGAGCAGGAAGCGTGGGCTGTTGTGCTTGGCCGGGGTGTGCGGCACGGAGATAACCTGCCGGCAGTGCGGCAGTTGCCGCGACAGTGCGGCGCCATCTTCCTGCGGTGCATGGCTGGTGATCAGGCTGAGCTGGTGGCGGTGGGAGAGCTCGCGAACAATATGGAAGCTGCGCAATCGCCCGCCGGTATTCAGCGGCCATAGCCCGCCCACCTTGACCCATAGAATGCGCAGTGAATCCGCCTCGCTGCCGGCGCTGACCGCGCCGTTGCTCGCGGGCGTGGCACCCGTCGTCAATTCGCTCGACGTCATGGCGCCAGAATCGCTTTCTTTCAGATAAGGGTGTTTCATGGCACGGCTACCTGTTGGCATGGGTCGGCCTGCGGATGCTGCAGTGGCGCGCGGCCGCAGCCGCTGTAGATGCTGTCCGTTGCCTCGCCATCGATAAAGATCCGCTGCCAGATTTCCAGGTTGATCAGCAGCCACAGACGCTCGGCGTGATTGGCGCGGCCGCTGCGGTGTTCCTGCGTCAGCGCGTGCAAGGCGTCGGCCTGAAAATAGCCGCGCGCGCGGGCGCGCTTGCCGAGCACAAACTCCTCGACCAGCCACCAGTACGGTCCCCGCAGCCAGGGGCCAATGGGCACCGGAAAGCCCATTTTGCCGCGCTTCATAATGGCCGGCGGCACAACATCCCTGACCGCATCGCGCAGCAGCGCCTTGGTGTGGCCGCCGCGCAGGCGATGGCGGCCGGGTATCGCAGCCACCTGCTCCACCAGCCGATGATCGAGAAACGGCACCCGGCTCTCCAGCGAGGCCGCCATGCTCATCTGGTCCTGCTTCATCAGCAGCTCCACCAGGTAGGTCTGCAGGTCGGCGTGGCTCATACAGGCCAGCGCCTCGCCGCCGCCGGCGTGATACTGCTGCAGATTGTAGGCGTGAATGTCGCGCTCACTCTCCAGTTGCGGGTCCAGCAGCAGCTGCTGGCGCGCGGCGCGGCGAAACACGGAAAAGTTTTCGAAGAAGATATTGCGCGGGTTGCAGTCCACTGCGAGGAAGCTGCGCTCGACGTAGCGGCGCAGTCGCCGCGGCAAATGCGGCACCGCCTGTGCCAGCCGCTGGCGCAGCGCGGCGGGCAGGCACTGCTGGTAGAGGCCGCCCATGCGCAGATTCCACACGGTGACCCGGTAGCGGTAGTCGTAGCCGAGAAACAGTTCATCCGCGCCCTCGCCGGTAAGCACCACCTTGACGTGTTCGCGTGCCAGCCGGGAAATCACATGCAGCGGAATACTGGAGGTAAAGGCGATGGGCTCGTCCTCGTGCCACAGCAGCCGGGGCAGCTCGGCGAAAAACTGATTGGGCGACAGCAACACTTCCCGGTGCTCGGCGCCCACCGACTCGGCGGCGAGGCGGGCGTAGCCCAGCTCGTTGGCCTCAAGTTCACGAAAGCCCACGGAAAAGGTGCGCAGCGGCTCGTTGAGCATGGGCGCCATCAGCCCGGCCAGTGCGCTGGAATCGATGCCGCCAGACAGGAACAGCCCCACCGGTACATCGCTGACCAGGTGACTTCTCACGGCGTCTTCCAGGCCGCTGCGTACCTCGTCGATATAGTCGTCGTAGTCGCGCTCGGGGTGCTCCCAGGCCATGGGCGGCTGCCAGTAGCGGCGCTCGCGCAGGCCCTCAGCAGCGGACCAGGTCAGGCAGTGGCCCGGCAGCAGCGTGCTGATGCCCTCGAAAAAGGTATCCTTGCCGGTGACGTAGCGCGAGGCTAAAAACTCGGGCAACACCGCCCGGTTAAAGCGCGGCCGCACGGCGCTGGCTGCCAGAATCGCCTTGATTTCAGAGCCGAACAGCAGCTCGTCATGTTTAACGGCCACATACAGCGGCTTGATGCCGAGCCGGTCCCGGGCCAGGAACAGTTGCTGGCGGCTGTTGTCCCAGATGGCAAAGGCGAACATGCCGCGCAGATGTTCAACGCAGGCCGGGCCGTACTCCGCGTAGGCCTGCAGCAGCACTTCGGTGTCGGAGCGGGTGCTGAAGCGATGGCCGCGGCGCTCCAGCTCGGCGCGCAGCTCCTTGAAATTGTAGAGCTCGCCGTTGTAGCTGATGGAGAGTCGGCCCTGTTCACAACTCATCGGTTGGCGGCCCCCGGCCAGGTCGATAATCGACAGCCGTCGGTGGACCAGGCCCACCTGGCCGCTCAGCGTCAGGCCGGCGCCGTCGGGTCCGCGGTGCACCAGGCTATCGCTCATGGCCTGCAGGCGTGCCTCATCAGCGCGGGCCTGGGGGTCGAACTTCAGTATTCCGGCAATGCCACACATATCAGATCCTGATCTGGGTTTCGCTGGTGCCCGCAAACGCCAGTCCGGCAATGCGGCCCTGCTCGACCAGCGGCGATAGCGCCGGTGCTGGGGCGTCGGGCTCGGCTAGCGGAAACAGCAGTGTGACCATGCGCAGCGGCAGCCCGGCGGTCGTGGTAACGCTCAGCATCGGCGCCGCAAGCCGCTGGCCGTAATTGGCAGACAGCCAGCCCAGCGGCGGCGCCAGCTCGCCACAGCCGATCCGGCTGCTGAGAGTGCTGGTGGAATAGACGCGCAGCAACAGCGCGCTGTCGCGCCCCTGCGCCCGCACCCAGTCATCCGTTTCTAGCGCCACCGGCAGCGACGCAAACTGATAGCGCAGGTCGATATGGTGGCTCGCACAGCCGTAAAGATCGTCAACGATCAACCAGTAGCACTTATCGATAAACATCACCCGCCGCCGGTGCCTGACCGGATCGTCGAGGTGTCGGTAAGCATCGTGCTCGGCTTCGGCCACCACGCAGCCGGGCTTGGACAGGCAGTGGCGGAGGCGGGCGCGGGGCCGGCTGTGCCAGGAAAAGGCCTGATGGGGTTGCGCCTGGCCGCG
>JBFHRT010000182.1:0-4992 GCA_041591575.1 Spongiibacteraceae bacterium | reverse complement strand
TTCATGCCGGGGTGTACTACCCGCCGGGCAGCCTCAAGGCGCGCCTGTGCCGCGAGGGTGCCAGCGCCACCAAAGCCTTCTGCCGCGAGCGCGGCATCGCTGTCGACAACTGCGGAAAACTCATCGTCGCTACCACCGCGCTGGAGCAGCAGCGCCTGCGGGCACTGCAACAGCGCTGCCAGCACAACGCGCTGGCGGTGAAATATCTGGGGGCAGCGGCGCTGCGCGAGCGCGAGCCTCGTGTGTCGGGGCTGGCGGCGCTGTGGGTGGCGGAAACGGCGGTGGTGGATTTTCGCCGGGTGTGCGCGGCGTTGATCGAGGAGTTTCAGGCGCGCGGTGGCGAGCTGCTGCTGGGCGCAGAAGTACAGCAGCTGCAGGAGCGGGCCGCAGAAGTGGTGGTGGAAACCGCCGCTGCCAGCCTGCGCGCCCGTCAGCTGGTGACCTGCGCGGGGCTGATGGCCGATCGCCTGGTGGCGATGATGGGCCTGCCCTGTGAGGTTCGCATCCTGCCTTTTCGCGGCGAGTTCTACCGTCTGAATGCGCGCTGCGACAACTGGTTTTCGCACCTGATCTATCCGGTACCCGACCCGGCCATGCCTTTTCTGGGAGTGCACCTGACGCGCACGGTGAACGGCGGTGCAATTGCCGGTCCCAATGCGGTGCTGGCGCTGGCGCGGGAGGGTTACCGCCGTGCCGATATCGATTTTCGCGAGGTCGGAAGCATACTGCGCTTCCCGGGCTTCTGGCGACTGCTGTCTCGCCACTGGCAGGCGGGAGTGGCTGAACTCGCCAACTCATTCAGTCGCCGGCATTACCTGCAGCTATTGCAGCGCTACTGTCCTGAGCTGCAACTTGGCGACTTGTCGCCGGCGCCGTCCGGTGTGCGCGCACAGGCCGTTACCCGCACGGGTGAACTGGTGCAGGATTTTCGTTTTGTGCGCAGTGCGCGCAGTCTGCATGTGGTCAATGCACCATCGCCGGCGGCCACCTCGGCGCTGCCCATTGGCGCGCACATCGCTGCGCAATTGGCAGTACAGAGTTAATAGTCTGTTTCCGGTGTTGTTCGGCGAGCCAGCGCATAACAATCGCCACAAACGCTCGCAAAGCGAAAAATGCAGCATATTGCGGGGAAATGGCGGCCTGAAGCGCAAAAAACCCTTGTATTACAGTGTTTGATCGTCTATATGTTTCGCAGGCACTACATATACAGGGTGGAATGTCGCTTCGACGGCTGCTTTTTTTACCCGGTGCCCCGGCCTGTTGGCACTACTACAACCATACAAGCGATACAGGATTACTAAGCATGGCGACAAAAAAAGCTGCACCCAAGAAAAAGGCGACAGCCAAGAAAGCACCGGCTAAAAAGGCTCCGGCCAAGAAGGCGGTAGCCAAGAAAGCTCCGGCCAAGAAAGCGGCTGCCAAGGTAGCGGCCAAGGCAGCAGCACCGGCCAAGCGCAAGACCACGGCCATCACCGAAAAAATGACCAAGAGCCAGGTGCTAAACGAGATCGCGGCCAACACCGGTCTGGCACGCAAAGAAGTGTCCGCGGTATTCGACGAGCTGGAGAGCCTGATCGAGCGCAGCGTCAAGAAGCGTGCGCTGGGTGAGTTCACCATCCCCGGCCTGCTCAAGATCGCCACCGTGAAAAAGCCCGCGCGCAAGGCGCGCAAGGGTATCAACCCCTTCACCGGTGAAGAGACCACCTTCAAGGCCAAGCCCGCCAGCGTGGCGGTGAAGATCCGCCCGCTGAAAAAGCTCAAGGAATTCGCGGCCTGATCGCGATTGCCTGAGCGGCCTGTCCCGGCTGTGCCGGGACGGGCCCTGGCCGGCGCCTGCCGCAGCGGTGGCGCCGCGTCATCACCGCTACGCCACCCCAACCCTCGTTTTACCTCCGCCTGCGGCCACCGTCGCCCCTGTTTTCACCGCCCAGCGCCGATATGCGGCATCGCGAGCTTTACGGTATAATCGCGCTCCTTTTGGGCCGCCGTGCCCGTTTTCACCGTAGACCCTGATTGGCGGAGAACGACGCTATGCCAATTTATGAGTATCAATGCGAGGCCTGCCGGCACCAGCTGGAGGCCATCCAGAAAATGAGTGATGCCCCGCTGACCGATTGCCCCGAATGCGGCAAACCGGCGTTGAGCAAGCAGATTTCCGCTGCCGGCTTCCGTCTCAAGGGTGGCGGCTGGTACGAGACCGACTTCAAGAGCGGCGGCAAGAAAAACCTGGCGGGCGACAGTGCTTCCTCGTCATCGACAGCCTCGGGCACCGACGGCTGACCCCCACTAGCGTTCAGACAGCAGGAAAAGGCAGACCATGCGCAGTCATTATTGCGGCAGCATTCGCAGCGAACAGATTGATCAGGAAGTGACCCTTTGCGGCTGGGTGGATCGCCGCCGCGACCACGGCGGGGTGATTTTCCTCGACCTGCGTGACCGCGAGGGCGTTGTGCAGGTGGTGTTCGATCCCGACACCGGCGAGCACTTCGAGCGCGCCGACCGCGTGCGCTCCGAGTATGTGATCAAGGTCACCGGACGGGTGCGGGCGCGCACGCCGTCGACGGTCAATCCCAATATGGCCACCGGCGAGATCGAGGTGCTGGGCAAGCAGCTGGAAATCTTCAACGCCGCTGAAACACCGCCCTTCCAGCTCGACCAGCACGTCGAAGTGGGTGAGGACGTGCGCCTGCGCTACCGCTACCTGGACCTGCGCCGCCCGGATATCGCCAACAAGCTGCAGCTGCGTTCGCGGGTGACCAACATCATCCGCAACTACCTGGACCGCAACGGCTTCCTCGACATCGAGACGCCGATCCTGACCCGCGCCACGCCCGAGGGTGCGCGCGACTACCTGGTGCCCAGCCGCACCCACTCCGGCCGCTTTTTTGCGCGGCCGCAGTCGCCGCAGCTGTTCAAGCAGCTGCTGATGGTGGCGGGCATGGACCGCTACTACCAGATCGCCAAGTGCTTCCGCGACGAAGACCTGCGTGCCGACCGCCAGCCCGAATTCACCCAGATCGACCTGGAAACCTCCTTTATGGACCAGGACCAGATCATGGACATCACCGAGGGCATGATCCGCGAGCTGTTCAAGGACGTGCTGGGTGTGGAGTTCGGTGAGTTCCCGCGCATGAGCTACGCCGAGGCGGTGCGCCGCTTCGGTATCGACCGCCCCGACCTGCGTATTCCGCTGGAGCTGGTGGACGTCGACGACCTGATGCGCCAGGTGGACTTCAAGGTATTCAAGGGCCCGGCAGAAGACCCCGCCGGCCGTGTGGCGGCACTGAAAGTGCCCGGCGGTGCCAAGCTGTCGCGCAAGGAGATCGACGACTACACCAAGTTCGTCGGCATCTACGGCGCCCGCGGTCTGGCCTGGATCAAGGTCAACGACCTGGCCGCCGGCGTCGAGGGCCTGCAGTCGCCCATCCTCAAGTTTATGCCTGAGGATGTCGTCACCCAGATGATGGCGCGCCTGGAAGTGGCCGACGGCGACATCGTGTTCTTCGGTGCCGACAAGGCCAAGATCGTCAACGAATCGCTGGCGGCGCTGCGCGTCAAGCTGGGCGAAGACCTGGAGCTGATCGAGGGCGAGTGGGCACCGCTGTGGGTGGTGGACTTCCCCATGTTCGAGCAGGACGGCAACGGCAACTGGACCTCGCTGCACCACCCCTTCACCGCCCCGGCCTGCAGCCCCGAAGAGCTGGAAAAAGCGCCGGGCGAGGCGCTGTCCATCGCCTACGACATGGTGCTCAACGGCACCGAGCTGGGCGGCGGTTCGCTGCGTATTCACCGCGGCGACATGCAGCAGGCAGTGTTCCGCATCCTCGGCATTGGCGAGGAAGAGGCCAAAGACAAGTTCGGCTTCCTGCTGGATGCGCTCAAGTACGGCTGCCCGCCTCACGGTGGTCTGGCCTTCGGTCTGGATCGCCTGGTGATGCTGATGAGCGGCGCCAAGTCCATCCGCGACGTCATCGCCTTCCCCAAGACCCAGACCGCCCAGTGCGTGATGACCAATGCGCCCAGCGAGGTCGACAACGCCCAGCTGCGCGAGCTGAGCATTCGCGTGCGTAAAACCGAAGAGTAATGCCTGTGCCGGGCAGCCGCGCTGGCGGCGCCCGGCCCCATCGAGCCGGAGTAGTTAGACATGGCCGGACACAGCAAATGGGCCAATATCAAACACCGCAAGGCGGCGCAGGACGCCAAGCGCGGTAAGGTCTTCACCAAAATTATCCGTGAGATTGTGGTGGCGGCGCGCGCCGGTGGTCCGCTGCCCGAAGACAACCCGCGGCTGCGGGCGGTGATGGACAAGGCGCTGGGCGCCAACATGAAAAAAGACACCATCGAGAAGGCCATCGCCCGCGGTGCCGGTGGTGGCGAAGGTGACAACTACGAGGAAGTCACCTACGAGGGCTACGGCCCCGGCGGTGTCGCGGTGCTGGTGGAGTGCATGACCGACAACCGCAACCGCACCGTGGCCGACGTGCGCCACGCCTTCACCAAACGCGGTGGCAACCTCGGTACCGATGGTTCGGTGGCCTACCTGTTCAGCAAAAAGGGACAGATCAGCTTCGCAGCCGGCGTTGACGAAGAACAGCTGATGGAAGTGGCGCTGGAGGCAGGCGCCGAAGACGTCGTCAGCAACGACGATGGCTCCATCGACGTGGAAACTCCCTGGGAGGATTTCCAGCGGGTGAAAGAGGCGCTGGTGGGCGCCGATCTGGAGCCGGAAAACGCCGAAGTCACCATGATTGCCTCGACCACCGTGCCGCTGGATGCTTCGGGCGCCGAATCTATCATCGGTCTGGTGGACATGCTCGAAGACCTGGACGACGTGCAGAACGTCTACTCCAACGCCGATATTCCGGACGAGGTGCTGGCGGCGATGGAGTGATGACCGCCGCACTCCAATAGCCAATGTAGGTGCGGCTTTAGCCGCACAAACCGTAGCACATCATCGTTATATGCCCTGCCATTGTGCGGCTAAAGCCGCAC
>JBFHRT010000181.1:0-5012 GCA_041591575.1 Spongiibacteraceae bacterium | reverse complement strand
TTAACGATCACCGAGGAGCCGTGGCCGAACAGGCCCTGGTTGGCGGTGATGCCGACCTTGGCGCCTTCCACCTGACGCTCGCCAGCCTGGCCGCGCAGCTGCCAGGTCAGTTCGCAGACCTGGGCCAGCGCCTGGGCCGGTACCGCTTCGCCGAAGCAGGCGAGGCCGCCGGAGGGGTTGACCGGCAGGCGGCCGCCGAGTTTGGTGACGCCTTCACGCACCAGCTGGGCGGCCTGGCCGCGCTCGCAGAACTGCAGGTCTTCGTACCAGTCCAGCTCCAGCGCCGAGGACAGATCGTAGACTTCGGCGACGTTGACGTCTTCCGGGCCGATGCCGGCTTCCTCGTAGGCCTTGGCGGGCAGGGCGGCGCGGAAACGGTGGGCCTCGACGCCGGCGGCAGCGGCGGAGTCGGTGGCGATGTCCGGCATTTCCACCACCGAGCTGGCGAAGGTGGGGGTGACGGTGGAGATGGCGGCCACTTTCACCGCATCGCTCTTGCCCATGCGCTTGGCGTAGTCGGTGCTGCACACGATCATGGCGGCGCCGCCGTCGGAGGTGGCGCAGATTTGCAGCAGACGCAGCGGGTCGGCCACCATGGCGGAGTTCTTCACGTCTTCCATGGTGAATTTTTTCTTGTAGCGGGCGTTGGGATTGGTGAAACCGTGCTCGCTGTTCTTGATCTTGACCAGGCCGAAGTCCTCTTCGGTGTCGCCGTAGAGGTCCATGCGCCGGCGCGCGTACAGCGCGAAGTAGGTGGGGTTGGTGATGCCCAGGTAGAAGCGCAGCCAGTCCGGGTCTTCCGGGCGGTAGCCCTTGGCCGGGGCCAGAAAGCCCTTGGGGGTGGTGTCGGCGCCGATGACCAGAGCCACTTCACTCTCGCCGGCCAGGATCTTGGCGCGGGCGGCGGCCAGTGCCTGGGAGCCGGAGGCGCAGGCGGCGTAGGAGGTGTTCACCTGCGCGCCCTGCCAGCCCAGTGCCTGGGCAAAGGTGGCGCCGGCGACGTAGCCGGGGTAGCCGCAGCGCATGGTGGCGGCGCCGGAGACAAAGTCCACGTCCTGCCAGGGAATGCCGGCGTCTTTCAGTGCTGCGCGCGCGGCGTGCACACCGTATTCCACAAAGTTGTTACCCCACTTGCCCCAGGGGTGCATGCCCACGCCGAGAATGGCGATATCGTTACTCATTCCTTACCTCTCAGAGCGGCCGCTGGCCGCTGATATTCTTGAACCGTAGGGTGCGCCCTGCGCACCGATGGGTTTGAATGTGTTCTCCGTGGCGGTGCGCGCGGCGCATCCTACGCGGCCCTCAGGCGGCAACCGGCTTCCACTTCCAGACGACCTTGTTGGACTCTTCGTCTTCGTGCAGGGTTTCCAGCACCAGCTCCATATCCTGGCCAACCTTGAGCTGGTCGACGCCGACGCCCTCGACCACCTGGCCGAGTACGATCATCTGTTCTTTTTCCAGTTCCACCGCGGCGATGGCGAAGGGCTCGAAGGGGTCTTTGGCCACAAAGGGCTCCGGCGGTTGGTAGCCGGCATTGGTGTAGGACCAGACCTTGCCGGTGCGGCTCAGCTCGACTTCGCTGAACTCGGTGCCTTCGCAAGCGGGGTTCTTGCAGTATTTGAGCATTTTGGGGAAGTAGTAGGTGCCGCAGCTGTCGCACTGGGCGCCTATCAGGTGGGGGGTGTCACTGTCCATTGTGTACCAGCCGTCGATGGCGGCGGTAATCGGCTTGTCACTCATTGTTGTACTCCGCAGTGTGGTCGGATCTGGGCGGCGATGGCGGGATTATCCGGAGCGCGTGCGTTCCGGCTGAATTATGGTCTTCTCGGCCACCCGGACTGGCTGGCAAGGATACTATCCGCCTGTATGGCCTGCAAGTTGAGAGCCCTGCAGCCGGCGCCGTCCGTGGCTTTCACGGGGTAGCGGGGGCTGATTGGAATTGTCACTGCTTTGACGAGTTTTGCTATTGTGCGCCAGCACCCGGTCTCTATGATAGGTGTTCGCGAACGGCGGTTGCCGCCGCCCGGATGCGGCTATCACTGCGGCTGCTATCCAGCGGGCTTATACCTAGAGGCCTGTCCGCTAGAGGCCTACACCTAGAGGAAATGCGATGAAAGTCGAATTTACACCGGAGCAGGAAGCGCTGCGCAAAGAGCTGCGCGCCTATTTCGAGGAGCTGATGACGCCGGCGCTTAAGGCCGAGTGCGAGGATACCATGGGCGAGGGCGGCGGCCCGCTGTGGCGCGAGGCGCTGCGCCAAATGGGTCGCGACGGCTGGATCGGTGTGGGCTGGCCCAAGGAGCTGGGCGGCCGCGGTATGAGCCCGATCGAACAGTTCATCTTTGTCGAAGAGATCATGCGCGCCGGCTACCCCTTCCCCTTCCTGACCACCGAGTCGGTAGGGCCGCAGCTGGCCGAGCACGGCAACGAGTGGCAGAAGAAAGAGATCGTGCCCAAGATTCTCGCCGGCGAGTGCCTGATCGCCATCGGCTACTCCGAGCCTGGTTCCGGCACCGACCTGGCCAGTCTCAAGACCAGCGCGGTCAAAGACGGTGACCAGTGGCTGATTAACGGCCAGAAAATGTGGACCTCGCTGGCCCACTTCTGCGACTACGTGTGGCTGGCTTGCCGCACCGACGACACCGTGGAGAAAAAGCACAAGGGCATCTCCATGTTCCTGGTGCCCACGGCCGATCCCGGCTTCAGCTGCACTGAGGTGATGACCCTGGGTGGCGTGCGCACCAACGCCACCTATTACGACAACATCCGCGTTGGCGATGAGGCCATGGTGGGCGAGCTCAACAAGGGCTGGAAGCTGATCACTGGCCAGCTCAACCGCGAGCGCCTGAGCCTGGTTAACTTCGGCCCCACCGCGGTGCTGTTCAATGCGCTTACGCGCTGGGCCCAGGAAACCGAGCTGCCCACCGGTGGCAAGCTGATCGACCAACCCTGGGTGCAGATGAACCTGGCCAAGGTGCGCGCCGGTGTCGAGACGCTGAAGCTGGTGAGCTACAAGCAGGCCTGGGCAATGACCGAGGGCAACCTGGAAATGGCTGACGCCTCGGCCGCCAAGGTTTATGGCTCCGAGTTTTTCATTGAAGTCTACCGCCTGCTGGGCGAAGTCATTGGCCAGTTCTCGACCGTCAGCCGTCATTCTGACAATGCCGAGGAGCTGGCCGGGCGCATCGAGCGTCTGTACCGCACCGCCTCCATCATCACCTTCGGTGGCGGCACCAATGAAATTCAGCGCGACATCATTTCCGCTGCGGGGCTGTGGATGCCTCGCGCGGCACGCTAAGCGAGGGCAGGATTATGGATTTTGGATTCTCGGAAGAGCAGAGAGACGTACAAAACCTGGCGCGGGAAATTCTGACCGACCTGGCCACTCCGGAAAAACTCAAGCCCTCGGACGATTACGCCGCCGAGCGCTTCGATGCCGAGCTGTGGAGCAAGCTGGCCGAGGCCGGCCTGCTGGGCGTGGCCGTGGACGAGGCTTATGGAGGCATGGGCTTCGGCTTTACTGAGCTGGCGCTGTTTGTCGAGGAAGTCGGCCGCACCATCGCTGCGGTGCCGGTAATCTCACACCTGGTGTCGGCGGCACTGCCGATTCAGCAATTCGGCTCCGAGGAGCAGAAGTCGCGGCTGCTGCCCGGCGCCGTCAGCGGCGAGCAGATGCTCACCGCGGCGCTGATGGAGCAGCACAATGAAAACCCGGCCACCCCGGCGCTAACCACCGTGGCGGCAGACGGCGACGGCTACCGCGTATCCGGCAGCAAACTGTGCGTACCCTTCGCCCAGCGCGCCGATCGCGTGCTGTTGTCGGCCAAGGCCGGCGACGGTGTGGTGGTGCTGTTGGTGGACCCCAAGGCTGCCGGCGTGAGCGTCAAGCCGATGCAGGTCACCACTTACGAGCCGCAGTTTGAGCTGGTGCTGGATAACGTCGCGGTGTCAGCCGCCGATGTACTTGCTGGCTCGGAGCAGGGCACGGCGGTGATGCAGTGGCTGACCGAGCGCACCCAGGCGGCCCTCTGTGCCCACCAGCTGGGCGCTGCCGACAAGGCCATGCGCATGACCGCCTCCTACACCGCCGAGCGCCAGCAGTTTGGCGTGCCCATCGCCACCTTCCAGGCAGTGGGCCACCGCGCCGCCAACTGCTTTATCGATGTGGAGAGCCTGCGCCTCAACACTTACCAGGCGGTCAGCCGCCTGGACAGCGGTGTCGATGCCAGCAGTGAGGTGATGATCGCCAAGATCTGGGCCGGCGACGTCGGCCACCGGGTCAGCTACGCGGCCCAGCACCTGCACGGCGGCATGGGTATCGATCGCGACTACCCGCTGTGGCGCTACTGCACCTGGCTGCGTCACAACGAGATGATGCTGGGCAGCTCTGCCAGCACGCTGGCGGCCCTGGGGCAGCGCATCGCCGCTGGCGAGGCCTTCTGCGGATAACGGGCGCGAATAGCGCCTACGATTAAGCTGCGGGTTAGTGGGGCTCACGGGCCCGCGGCGGACCCGGCTTCGGCCGGGTTTTTTTATGCCTGCGATTTGGCGAGCGCGCTTTCAATACCCGCACCATCTCGCGGTGAGGTGGTGGCCTGTGTTCGGCGAAAGTTGTACCTAAAGGGGGGCATACGCCGATAGTTGCCGCCGGTAGCGACACCTGCGCCGGTCGCTATGCCTTAGCGCCTGGACCCCAGATCGCAAACAGCGCGTCTGGGGTGACGGAGTTTTGGGGGGAGTCTGGAGTGACGGGGTTTCGGGCGGCGTCTGGAGTGGTGGGGTTTCGGGGGCGTCTCGAGCGGCGGGGAGTCGGAACGGGGCTGGGGTGACAGATTTTGGGCTGCGTGGGGTGGTGGAGTTTCGGAGGGCGTCAGGGCTCGGTATCGGCCCGCTCCAGGCTGGCATTGTCGGCAGGGGTGGCCAGCTCGGCGGCAGGGGGCACCGCCGTGAACGGACCCAGTTTGAAGCGCACCTGAAACACTTCGTGCATCACCGGGTCGTCACTCAGATAG
>JBFHRT010000180.1:0-5065 GCA_041591575.1 Spongiibacteraceae bacterium | reverse complement strand
GCGCTGGGGTATTCTCCGAACTCGGCGACCAGCGCTTGCCACTCGGCATCGCGAGGATGAATGACCCTACCCTCTGCGTAGAGCCGCAGAATCAGTGGTCGCTCGCCAAAGGAGCAAAACATCAGCGTGATTCGCCCATCATCCCGCAGGTGGGCGGCCGTTTCATTGCCGCTGCCCGTCAGGTTCATCCACACAACGCGGTCGTCGGACATCACCCGCAGCGTGTCCCGACCCTTGGGTGAGAGATTGATGGAGCCTTCGCTGGCGGCAGTTGCGACAAAAAACAACGGCTGCTGGCTGATGAAATGACGATCTTCGTCTGTCAACGATTGGTATATGCTGGCCACTGCCTGCCCTCCCTGTGCCGGCAAACTTGCCGAATCCTTTAGTTACAGCTGCCACAGCCTTGCTTGACTGAAGTCGAAGCGGAATTCTCACTAACGGCGAACTTTTTGCAGCGCTAGCGATAACTCGCCGCGGTAATAAACTGCTGGAAGGTCTCACACCAGACCACCACCGTGGTGTAGGCCGCGACGTCCACCCCCGGCGGTACCGCTACCATAAAGTTGTCGAAGGTTTTCACCGGCCCCACGCGCGCACTGCGCGATTTCAGCCGTTGAAACTCTGCCTCAGTTTCCACAAATTCCGGCACCAGGTACAACTGATAATCGGGGCCCGGCGCCAGCTGGCCTTCCAGCGCAATATGATCGGCGGCGATATGGACTCGGCCCTCGCCCCAGTGCAGGGCATCACTGCCCGCCAGATCGCGACGGAAGTGGCCGCTGAAGACAGCCGCGGCAACAATCTCGTTGACCTCCGCGGTGCTGGGGGAGGGCGGCGCCGTCAGTATCGGCAGCACGTAGATGCCGGCGGCAAAACCCAACGCCAGTGCCGCGGCGTGGCTGATCAGCAGTAGCAGTTTCTTCATTGGTTGCCTTGCCTGGCTGGAGAGATGCAAATGCTAGCTTGCCGCCTCAGCTACCGGTTTGGCAAGCCGCAGCCGGATGCGAAGCAAAGCCTAACATGAGCAGGCGCAATAGCTGTGGCCCAGGTAAGCGAGCGACTATGCCGACAGATCCCGCGGCAGGCGGATGACAAAGCGCGCACCACTGGCATCGCCGTCCAGGCTGATGTCACCGCCCAGCTGTGCGGTGACGATATTGCGCACCACATGCAATCCCAGGCCGCTGCCGCCTTTGCCGCGGCGGGTGGTAAAGAAGGGCTCGAAGATTTTGTCGCGCACCATTGGGTCGACACCGCGGCCGCTGTCGCTGTAGCTGAGGGTGGCACTGCCATTGTCGGCCACGGCCGTGATTCGGATTTTGCCTTTCTCGCCCGGCGAAAATCCGTGCAGCAGCGAGTTTTCCAACAGGTTGGTGATGACCTGGGAAAGGCTGCCCGGTATGGTGCGCAGCTTGATATCCGCGGCAATATCCAGCTCGATATCGTGGCCGCTGTGCTTGTACATGGGGCGCAGGTAATCGAGTATTTCTTCGATGTAGGTCTTGAGATCGATCACCCGGATTTCTTCACTGGCGCGGTCTACCGCCACTTCCTTGAAGCTATGCACCAGTTGCGCGGCCCGCTCCAGGTTGCGCTGCATGATGCGGGCGCCGTCGCCAATCAAGTGCACCGTGCGCTGCAGGCGCTTGTCGTCAGCAGCGATGTCGGCCAGCTGTTCCTGCACAATCTGCGCTTTGTTGGACACGGTGGAGGTAGCGGTCAGCGCCACCCCCAACGGCGTATTGAGCTCGTGGGCAAGGCCGCTCATCATGCGTCCCAGCGAGGCCAGCTTTTCCGCCTCTACCAGCTGCGACTGGGTCGCCTCCAGCTGGCTCAGGGTGTTTTGCAGCGCGCGGGCGTTGCTATGGGCGCGATAGGTTTCACCGGTCACCATCAACAGGAACGCACCCAGCAGGCCGTTGAACAACAACCCTCCCAGCAGCAAGCCCCAGGGCAGTAATGAGCGCGACCCCGCGATAAAACCCTGTCCGGCCACCACCTGCAACAACCACTGGCGGTCGCCAACCGGCAGCGCAAATTCCCGCAGCAGTGCTTGCTCGTCGGCGGCGCCGCCACCGGCGGCGGTATCCAGAATCAGCGCGCGTTCGCCGCGCTTGCTGTATTCCAACAGGCGCAGCGACACGCCTTCGAGCCGCGCCGGTGTCAGTGCCGACTCCAGCATGTCGGCAATACGCAGCACGCCCACCACATAGCCGCGCGGTTCGCGCTGCTCGGCGGTGCGCACCGCCGCCGCCACCAGCACCGCGCGCTGATCGCTCTGGTCCTGCACCAGCTGCAGGGAATCGGTCACTGCCAGCTCACTGCGAACTGCCGCGGCATTCAGCGCTTCCCGGCGGGTGGGGTCGGAGCCCAGGTCAAAACCCAGTGCCTGCTCGTTGTCGGCGTAGGGCTCAATGTAGTACACCGGGTAGTAAATGGAACGTTCAGCGGCGGCCACAATGGCATCGCCGGCACGCTCGCTGAATACAAAGCCGTCCAGGCCCTCGGCCCGGGCCTGCGCTTCCAGCCCGGCGCGCTCCTCGGCTGACACCCTGGGCACCCACTCCAGCGCCTGAATGCCGGTTTCGCGCGCCATTGGTCGCGACACGAAGGCACTGAATTCGGCCCGCGACACCTCGCCTCCCACCGCCATGAAGTTGGCGACACTGCGAATCACTTCCAGGTAGCGATCGGTCGCCAGCCGCAGATTGCGGTGCAGGGCCTCGGCGCGGCGGTCGAACTCCGCGCGCTGGCGCTCCACCTCCCAGCCGCTGGCCAGTACGAACAAGAAAGTCATGCCGGCAAAGAGCAGCGCCAACGGCAGCGACACCGCCAGCCGGCGGGGGCGCCAGATCGCCGCCGGCGCGGCAAAAAAGCCAAACAGGAACACGGTGAAGATCAGTACGCCAATGGCATCACCCGCCCACCAGGTGGCCCAGGTGAAGGCGTAATTGTTGGCCGCTACCTGGCCCGCCAGCAGCAGCGCGCTGCTGCCAATGCTGGCGTTGACGCAACAGCTGACCACCGCCCCCAGAAAGATAAAACTGACAATGTCCCCGACCTTGTCCAGCGCCAGCGATGGTCCCAGTGCGCGGCGGATCAGCCAGGTGCCCACCACCGCCTGCAGGGCGGCGCCGCCGCCAATGGCCAGCGGTAGCAGCAGCGAACGCGTCAGCGCCGCGGTGGTACTGCTGTCGAAGCCGGTACTGACATTGACCAGAAAAGAACCCAGCAGCACGCCGGGCCATACCCGGTAACCCGCCAGCAGTGCCGCCGCCAGCGCCACCCCCGAGGGCGGCCACACCGCGGTGGCATAGCCGGGGGGAATGGCTAGCAGCAGGCCCAGGCGGCCGGTGACGAAGTAGGCGGCGGCCGTCGCCAGAATCAGCGCGGGGGTGACGGCTCTGGGTGGCAAGCTGGGCGGCAAAAAGTGCTCCTTGCGCGGCACTGCTGCAGCGCGCCACTGGGGCGCGCCACCGGTATTAAAGGTTGCTATGTATCAGCCGGAACGCGCCGGCCTATGGTGGGACTATAGCCCAAGGGCCGTAGCAGACCTAGTGCCGCGAGGTGCGAAGCGGGGCAGGCGGCGCCGCGGCCGCCAGCCGCAAAGACTCAGCACTTGCCCTTGGCGGCCTTGGCCGGCGGGCAGTTGCCACCGCCACCATCGCCGCTGTCACCACCATCACTGCCGCCGCTGTCGCCCTTGCTCTTGCCCTTGGTCTTCGCCGCCACGCTGGCAGTGGCGTCGTCACTCTGGCCGACGGTGTCGGTAACGGTCAGGGTCACCACATAGTTGCCGGGTGCCGCATACAGGTGGCTGGGCGCCGCGCCACTGCCGGGCGCACTGCCGTCGCCGAAGTCCCAGCTGTAGCTGACGATGCCGTTATCGTCGCTGCTGGCACCGGCGTCAAAGCTGCAGTCCAGCCCGCTGCAGTTATAGGAGAATGCCGCGGTCGGCAGTTCGTCTCCGGGGGGCGGGGGCGGAGGGGGCGGCGGAGGCGGTTCCGCCAGCGCCGCGGCCAGGTTGAGGCGGCCGTGGCGGGTCCACTGCAGCAGATCCTGGCCGAGGGCGCCAACGCTGTCGGCACTGCTTTCCAGCCGGTTGCGCACCACCTGGTTGCAGGGCAGACCGCCGACCGTGCACAGCGCCGGCGCCGGGTCGCCGTCGACCTCACCCGACAGGTAGAGGTCGGACCACAGCAGCGCGGCACCGCCGGCCACCAATGGAGCGGCCATGGAGGTGCCGTCCAGCCAGTGCACGCAGCTGTCGGAGCCGGGGGCTATGCCGCACTGGGCGTCGGGAAGAATGCCCACCACCGCCTGGCCGGGGGCCGCCAGCGACACCCAGGGGTCGGCGGCGCTGGAGTGGGTGGAAAAGCTGGCGCGGTTGTCGTCGTGGTCGGAGGCCGCCACCGCGATCACCGTAGAGCTGCCGTCGCCGGTCTCCGGCTGGTCGGTGCAGGCGGCGGGGTAGAACTTGGTGGTGTCGCCGTTGTTGCCGGCGGCGGCCACCACCACCACGCCGTTGTTCCAGGCGTAGAGCACGGCGTCGCACTCGGTGTTGGGCGGCGAGCTGGGGGTAATCTCGCCGGTGGTCTCGTCGATCAGGTCGCTGCCGTAGCTCATGGTGATAACGTGGTACTGGCTGCGCACCAGGTTGCCGCCGGCGTCGAGCTGGTCGCTGGCCGCCAGCGCAATGGCCTCGGCCGAGCCCGACAAGGGGCACAGGCCCACGGTGAACACGTTGATGCCGTCGGTGACCAGCTCCTGGTAGCAGACCTTGAACACGCCGAAGCCGGTGTGCCAGCCGACCCCGGCGATGCCCTCGCCGTTGTCGGTGTTGGCTCCCAGCTCGGAGGCGACAAAGGTGCCATGGCCGAGGTTGTCGCAGGCGGGCTTGGCCGCGGTGCAGGGGTCCAGCCCCAGCAGCCCCGGGTTGAGCCCCACCAGATTGACCTGTTCCAGACACTTGCCCGCCAGCTCCAGGCTGTCGCAGTCGGCACCGCTGTCCAGCACCGCCACCTTGGGCGTGTGGTAGTCGGTGGCCGAGGTGGTGGCGATG
>JBFHRT010000179.1:0-5067 GCA_041591575.1 Spongiibacteraceae bacterium | reverse complement strand
CCTACTCCGGTGGCGACGCCGGGTTTGAGCGGGTGCTGGACCTGGGAGAGGACGCCGCCCGCGGCCTGCTGGCGCAGCTGCAACAGCGCGGGGAGTGCTAGTGAAGATCGTCTCCGGCGCCGATCTGCAGCCGCTGAACACACTATCCGTGCCCGCCAGTGCGGCTTATTACTGCCGTATTCACAACGCCGCCGATGTGCCCGCGGCCATCGCCTACAGCGAGCAGCGCGGATTGCCGCGACTGGTGCTGGGGGGCGGCAGCAATATCGTGCTGTCCGATGACTTCGAGGGCCTGGTCATGCACCTGCTCATCGCCGGCATCGAGCCCGACATCGATGGCCGTGCGGTGCGCCTGCGGGTGGGCGCTGGCGAAAACTGGGATGCGCTGGTGCGCCACTGCCTGACGCAGGGCTGGTACGGGCTGGAAAACCTGATCGCCATACCCGGCCACGTCGGCGCCGCGCCCATCCAGAACATCGGCGCCTACGGCGTCGAGCTCAGCTCGGTGCTGGACAGCGTCGAGGGCTGGCACCTGCCCAGCGGCGAATTCCGCCGCCTCAGCCGCGACGATTGCCAGCTGGCCTACCGCGATTCCATCTTCAAACACGCGCTGCGCGACGCCTTCGTCATCACTCACGTCAATCTGCGGCTGAGCAGTGAGCCGCGGGTAAACACCGGGTATCAGGCGCTGGCGGCGGCGCTGCCGGCCGACCGCGATCCCACCCCGCAGCTGGTGGCCGACACGGTCGATGCGGTGCGCGCCAGCAAATTGCCGGACCCGGCGCAAAAGCCCAATGTCGGCAGCTTCTTCAAGAACCCCATCGTCTCCGCCGCGCGCTATGAGGCGCTGCGGGCCAAGCATCCGGCGCTGCCGGCCTGGCCCATGGCCGACGGCCGCACCAAGCTTGCTGCCGGCTGGCTGGTGGAGCAGACTGGCTGGAAGGGCAAGCGCCGCGGCGCGGTGGGTGTGCATGAGCGCCAGTCGTTGGTATTGGTCAACTACCAGCAGGCCAGTGGCGGCGAGGTGCTGGCGCTGGCCGAGGACATTCGTCGCGACGTGCTCAAACAGTTCGGCGTGGCGCTGGAGATCGAACCGCGGGTCTATTGATCTCTTGTAGGTGCGAATTTATTCGCACAGGGGTTTGGTATACGAGGTAATA
Organism: Spongiibacteraceae bacterium; assembly: GCA_041591575.1. Classification (GTDB taxonomy): domain Bacteria; phylum Pseudomonadota; class Gammaproteobacteria; order Pseudomonadales; family Spongiibacteraceae; genus JBFHRT01. Next base: position 3,907 of record JBFHRT010000179.1, on the reverse strand, counting down.
GGTGGTAGATGTGCGGATAAATCCGCACCTACAACTGTCTTTGTAGCGCAATACTTGTCCCGTCAGGTTTTCCCCGGAGGAGGTATGCATTCGCAAAGCCTTTTTGGCGACTTAAATTGGTGGGAATTACCTAACGCCAAACTGGCCCTGCAAGAGGACTACCTGCCCGAGCACAGGGACTTATACCAGCAGCTGAGCACCGAGCTGAGCTGGTCGCAGCCCCAGGTGCGCCTGTACGGCAAATCCTACCCGGTACCGCGCCAACTGGCCTTTTACGGCGATGAGGGCGTGCAATACGGCTATAGCGGCCTGCGCCATTGCGCCGAACCCTGGCCTGCGGCATTGGCCAGCCTGCGCCGGCGCTTGGTTAGCGACCTGGGCCAGGACTTCAACTGCGTGCTGGTCAACTGGTATCGCAGCGGTGACGACCGCATGGGCTACCACAGCGACGACGAGCCGGCGCTGGGGGCTGAGCCCTGCATCGCCTCCATTAGCCTGGGCGCCCAGCGCCGCTTCCTGCTGCGCCCGAAGCCAGGTCAGCCCGGCGAGTCCTGCGCCATTGAGTTGTGCGGTGGCTCGCTGCTGGTGATGGCGGGGCGCACCCAGCACAGCTGGCAGCACGCCTTGCCGCGCCAGCGCGGCGCTGGCGGGCGCATTAACCTGACCTTCAGAAAAGTTTACGAATAGGCTCTCGCTCCCCGGCTAATCTCTGCTACATTAGCCAGTATGGAAGGGAAATGCGGTTTTGCAGTTAACCGTATGTTTTTTATGCGAAAACCCGGTAAGAACAACAACGAGCCGCCCTTGAGGTGGTCAAAAAAACAGTCGGGGTGTTTAAGTAGTGATCACAGTCATGGTCGCCGATGACCATGAGCTCGTGCGCTTTGGCATTGTGCGCATGTTGCAGGATATCGAGGATATCTGTGTCGTCGGCCAGGCAACCTCCGGCGAGGAGGCCGTGCAGCGCTGTCGGGACTTGCAGCCCGACGTCGTGCTGATGGATCTGCGCATGCCCGGTATCGGCGGCCTGGAAGCCACCCGCAAGATTCTCGCTCATGCCCCCTCGGCCAAAATCATCGGCGTCAGTGTCTTCGAGCAGGAGCCCTTTCCTTCGCAGCTGCTCAAGGCTGGAGCGGTGGGGTACGTCACCAAGGGCTCGTCTGTCGATGAAATTGTCACCGCCATTCGCACAGTCAAAGCCGGTCAGCGTTACCTCAGCCCCAGTGTGGCCCAGGCGCTGGCACTGCGCAGCTTCGACGACAATCCTTCGCCCTTTAGCCAGCTGTCGCAGCGCGAGATGCAGATCTGCCTGATGATCGCCAACTGCGAAAAAGTCCCCGCGATCTCGGAAAAGCTCAACCTCAGCCCCAAGACCGTCAACAGCTATCGCTACCGCATCTTCGACAAATTGCGGGTCAGCAGCGACGTGGAGCTGGCGCTGTTGGCGCTGCGCCACGGTGTGGTAGAGTTGCCGGAAGTAGAGTAGTGGCGTCGGCCCGCGCTGGCCGGCAGAGCGTTGATGACCATTGATTCCCCAGAAACAGCCGATTCCCCCGAAACCGCTGACACCCCCTCCCAGGCCTTCGATCACCAGACATTCCTGAAGAGCGTCACCCGCCAGCCGGGGGTGTATGTGATGCTGGATGAGAGCGCCCAAACGCTCTACGTAGGCAAGGCCAAAAACCTGCGCAACCGCCTGGGCAGCTATTTTCGCGCCAGTGGCCTCACTGCCAAGACCATGGCCCTGGTCAACCGCATCCGCCAGATTCAGGTGACCGTCACCGGCACCGAGAATGAGGCGCTGCTGCTTGAGCAGAACCTGATTAAGCAGTACAAGCCGCCCTACAACATCCTGCTGCGCGACGACAAATCCTACCCCTACATCTACGTCTCCACCGAGCACGACTACCCGCGCCTGAGCGTGCACCGCGGCGCCAAGATGGGGGCAGGGCGCTACTTTGGCCCCTATCCCAGTGCCGGCGCTGTGCGCGAGAGCCTCAGCCTGCTGCAGAAAGTGTTCAAGGTGCGCCAGTGCGAAGACAGCTACTTCAGCAACCGCACCCGGCCCTGCCTGCAATACCAGATCAACCGCTGCACCGCACCCTGCGTCGGCCATATCGACAAGGCCGAGTACGCCGAAGACGTGCGCCGCACCGAGATGTTCCTGGAGGGCAAGAGCGGCGAGCTGGTGGCGGAACTGGCCGACCGCATGGAGCAGGCGGCGGCGCGGCTGGAGTTTGAAGACGCCGCCGAAATCCGCGACCAGATCGGCTACCTGCAGCAGGTGCAGGCCAGCCAGTGTATCGAGGGTGAGTCTGGCGACATGGACATTGTTGCCGCGGTGCAAATGGCCGGTCTTGCCTGTGTGCAGCTGCTGTGCGTGCGCGGCGGCCGGGTGCTGGGCAGTCGCAGCTACTTCCCCAAATACCAGCTGGATGAAGGTCCCGGGCAGCTGCTGGAGGCCTTTATTGCCCAGCACTACCTCACCGGTGGCGGCGCCAGCGACCTGCCGCGGGAACTGGTGGTCAATGCCGAGCTGCCCGATGCCGCGCTGCTGGCCCAGGCGCTGTCGACGGCAGCGGGGCGCCAGCTCAGCATCGGCCACCGCGTGCGCAGCAATCGCGCCAAGTGGCAGCGGCTGGCGGCTACCACCGCCGAGCAGAACCTGCAGCACCGGCTGGCAGCCAAGGCCAACTATCGGGATCGCTACGAAGACCTGCAGGCGGCGCTGGAGCTGGAGGAGATTCCCCAGCGCATGGAGTGCTTCGATATCAGCCACAGCAGCGGTGAAGCCACCGTTGCCTCCTGCGTGGTATTCGACGACAACGGCCCGCTGAAGTCCGACTACCGCCGCTTCAATATCGACGGCATCGAGCCCGGCGACGACTATGCCGCCATGGCCCAGGCCCTGCAGCGGCGCTACAAGCGCATCAAATCCGGCGAGATCGCCGTGCCCGACGTGCTGTTTATTGACGGCGGCAAGGGGCAGCTCAAGCAGGCGATGGCGGTGCTGTAAGACCTGCAGGTCAACGATGTTACCGTCATCGGTGTGGCCAAGGGCTCCGACCGCAAGGCCGGCATGGAAGTGCTGATTCGCGGCGATAACGGCCATGAGTTCCGCCTGCCCGGCAACAGCCCGGCGCTGCATTTGATCCAGCATATTCGCGACGAATCCCACCGTTTCGCCATCACCGGCCACAAGGCGCGCCGCGACAAGCGCCGCCGGCAATCGGTGCTGGAAGACATTCCCGGGGTCGGCAACAAGCGTCGCCGCGAGCTGCTGCGCCACTTCGGCGGCCTGCAGGGCATTCGCAAGGCCAGCGTGGCCGACCTCTGCCGCGTGCCCGGCATTAGCGAAAAAATCGCCAGAGATATCTATGACGGACTGCGCAGCGAGTAAGCTAAGTGCCGGCTATGATGCAAATACGCTTCATAGGCCCTAAAATGGCCGCTTGCTGACAAGAAGGATGACCGCAGAACCCGCGCTGTCTGGGCGGCCCCGCGCTGGCGGGGAGGGGATGCAGGAAAAAACAACCCTATGAATATACCCAATGCACTGACCCTGTTCCGCATCGTGCTGATACCCGTGCTGGTGGTGCTGTTCTACGCACCGCTGGACAGCCGCTACCTGCTCACAGCTGTTGTGTTTTCGGTGGCGGGCATCACCGACTGGCTGGACGGCTACTTCGCCCGCAAGCTGGGGCAGAGCACGCCGCTGGGCGCCTTCCTGGACCCGGTGGCCGACAAGCTGATGGTGGCCATTGCCCTGGCGCTATTGATCGAATCCTACGATGCCTGGTGGTTCACTCTGCCGGCGGTGGTCATCATCGGCCGCGAAATCGTCATCTCGGCCCTGCGCGAGTGGATGGCCGAGCTGGGCAAGCGCACCAGCGTGGCGGTGTCTTAT
>JBFHRT010000178.1:0-5104 GCA_041591575.1 Spongiibacteraceae bacterium | reverse complement strand
CGCCTCGTCGATGGCGGCCTGAGTACGGCCGCTGATCATCACGCGGTGGCCGCGGCGGGCGAACTCGGCGGCCAGCCCGCGGCCGATGCCCTTGGTGCTGCCGGTAATGACAACGTTAACCATATGCAGCTCCTCTAGCTGGCCTGTGCCAGCAGCTCGGCATTGGGGTCGCCGTGTTTGACGCGGTAGCCGGTGGCGTAAAGCTTGTCGGCGGAGATGCGTCGGTTGGGGGCCTGGATCTGGTCGAGGAATTCCAGTCGCGGCCAGCCCTGGGCGTCGCAGATGGCGTCGAATACCAGCTTGTTACTGGGCGGCAGTGTGTCGTTGTCGCAGACGTTGTAAATGCCGCGCAGTTCTTGCTCGATGGCGTGGATGACCGCGTCCACCACGTCCTCGAAGTGGATGGTGTACAGCGGTGCGTCGGCGCCAAACACGGTCTTGCCGCCGAAGTAGTCGTGGGCCATTTTCACCCGGTCGGTGAAGCTCATGTCGCCGGGGGCGCCGTGGATATCCGGTAGGCGCAGCACACAGCCGCCCGCTACCGACAGCGCGTGGCGCTCGGCGGCCTGGTAGTAGCGAGAGGAGGGCTCCTCGTGATTGGCGGTGGGGGTCTGCTCGGTGATGGGCGCCTCGCCGGCGCCGCCGTTGCCGTAGACCGAGAACGAGGACAGGAAGATTACCCGCTGGCAGGCCTTGGCGGCGCTGGCCAGGGTGTTTTCCAGCACCTCGTGGTACTGGGCCTCGCGCTCCTCGCGGGTGCGGGTGTTCTTGACGTTGGGCGCCACAGTGGCGACGATCAGGTCGCAGCCTTCGGCGGCGGCGATGACCTTGTCGGTCTCGCTGCCGCGCAGCACCGCCACCTGGTCCGCCAGGCTCTCCAGTTCGGCCACTTTGGCGGGGGTGGTGGTGGTGCCGACCACTTGGTGGCCCTGCGCGCGCAGGCGGCGGGCGATGGCTTTGCCGGCGTGGCCCATGCCCAGTATCAGTACTTTCATTCGCGGTCTCTCCGTATGGCTACCCATGTAATGCGCCGCCCGGTCGTTATGGTTGGTTGACGCATAATGTTATATCAATAATACTAATTCGACTACAAATGTGGCCCGCAGTCAAGGGCCGCGCGATGAGAATGACGGATGTGCCGATGCAAGATGTGCTGAAAAATTACATTGTGGGGCTGCGCCATGTGGGCCATATCGTCGAGGACCTGCGCAGCAGCATCGACGCTTTCACCGAGGTCTACGGCCTGGAAGCCGGCGACATCACCGTGCTGCCGCCCTATGAGCAGGACGCGCCGGCGCGCTTCGGTCTGCTCAATGTGGGCGGGGTGGAGTTCGAGCTGATCGAACCCATCAGCGCGGACATGCGCGAGCGGCTCAACGCCGTTGCCAGCGGTGCCGGCGGCATCAATCACGTGGCCTATGTGGTCAGCGATATCGACGCCGCGCTGGCGGCACTGGCCCAGCGCGGCATCAAGCCGGGCCATGTGACGCCGGACGGGGTGGTAGACACCGGCCGCACCCGCATCGCCTACCTGGATCCGGCCGATACCCACGGCATGCTGATCGAGCTGGTGGAGGTCTACGTCTCGTGAGTGTGGCCGAGCTGTGCGCCGGGCCCGATGAGCTGCCGCTGGACAGCGGCGTGTACGAATACCATATCAATGGCACGCTGACCGATATCCGCGAACCCTGGCGGCGCGATTGCCACCCCGACAAGGGCGTGGTGACCCGGGCGCGGCGCTACTCCGGGCAGCACGGCTTTGCGCTGGAAGTGACGCACTGGGCACAGGACGGCGGCGAGTGTGCGGTGCAGCTTTTCTGGCGCGCCGGAGACCTAGTGGTGCAGGCTGGCTACCAGCTGGGCAGTGAGCTGCGCGTGAACCGCAGCGTTGGCGGTCAGGCATTGGAGGAAATCTGCCTCCCGGACGACGGCGCGCTGTTTTTTCCGCTGATGCGGGTCTTTGCCGGAAATTTGATTGGGCAGTTACTGGAGACTGGCGGCAGTGGCCGCGTGCTGGTGCCCGCCATCGACCGGCCGGGGGAACCCGACAGCCTGTTTCTGCCGCGGTTTAGCGAGCGGCGGGTTGAGCTGCTGGAGGGGCAGGCACCGGAATTCGACGGCTGCCACTGTTACCGCTATCGCGGCGGTCAGTACGGCGAGGCCGGCGCCCGCTACTGGCTGGATGAGAGCGGGTTGTTACGCCACTACCACTGGCAGGCGGATGCCGAGAATGAGTGGCGGGTGTCGCTGGAAAACTATTCTAGCGAGCAGGGTGACTGAAGCTTTACTGTCACTTTCGCGTGTCATCGCGAGGCGCTGTTAAGCGCCGTGGCGATCTCCCTGGGGTAGCACCTTGCCTGATGGAGATTGCCGCGTCGCCTGCGGCTCCTTAGCATGGCCCGCGAAGCGCTGTGGCCACGCAATGACGGGCAAAAGAAACACGTCATCGCGAGCCGCGCAGTGCGCGGCGTGGCGATCTCCTTGGTGTGGCACTTCGTCTGAAGAAGATTGCCGCGTCGCCTTCGGCTCCTTAGCATGGCCCGCGTACCCAAAGCGCTACGCGGGGCATGCTAAAGCGCTGTGGCCACGCAATGACAGCAGGGGTAGGGCGCCGCAGAAATGCCCGCCATCGCGAGGCGCGTTTTCTGCGCCGTGGCGATCTCCTCGGGCGGCTCCGTCGCGCCATGATGTGGACGTCAGTCCAGCGTAATCGCGACGTCCTGATCCGCGTCGATCCGCAGCCTGGCCTTATCAAATTTCGGCGGTCCAAATTTGGGCCGGTGGCCATTGGACAGCCCCACCGGCTCCTTGGGAATGCCAATAAAATTGGCGTCCAGCTCGCCGTTGCCGTTGGCGTCGTGGTAGACCGAGATGGCGTAGCTGCCTTGCTCCAGTGTCAGCGGTATGCGCTGCAGTTCATCTTGCGCGCCGGGACTCAGCTCCAGACGCTGGCGCAGCACGGTGTTGTCCGACAGCCAGTGCTCGGCGGAATCATAGACGCTGACCACCAGGGCGCCGCGGTCGGATTTCAGGCCGTCGACGGAAACGGTAACCTCCAGGGCGCTGGCGTTGAGGCTCAGCGGGGCTACCAGTGGTAAAACATAACGCAGGGGCATAGCGGTCTCCGTTCATTCGTTGACGCAGTTGAGGATGTCGCCGCGGCGATAGGCGAGGACAATGTCGGTGGCCTGGTCGATCAGCTGCTGGCGGGCCTGCACGCTGCCCCAGGCGTTGTGGGGAGTGATGATCAGGTTGGGGTGGCGGCAGTCCAGCAGCGGGTTGCCATCGCGCGGTGGCTCTACCGTCAATACATCGGTGGCGGCGCCGGCAATCCAGCCCTGCTCCAATGCTTCCACCAGATCCTCTTCCACCACGATGCCGCCGCGGGCGGTGTTCACCAGCAGCGCGTTGGACTTCATGCGGCGCAGGCCGCCGCGGTTGATCAGGCCGGCGGTGTGCGGGGTCAGCGGGCAGTGCAGGCTGAGAATATCCACCTGTGGCAACAGATCCTCCAACGGCAGCCGCGGAATGTCGTCGGTGCAGGCACCGCTGCTGGAGGTCAGGGCCAGTACCTGCATGCCCAGTGCTTTGGCGACTGTAGCCACGCCGCGACCGGCGGCGCCGAGGCCGACAATGCCCAGCGTGCGCCCGTGTAGGGGCTGCATGCGCGGCTCCAGCAAGCAGAACTGCTGCGCACGCTGCCACTGGCCCGCGGCCACCTGCTGCAGGTGGGCGGGCAGATTGCGGGCCAGGGCCAGCATCAGCATCAGGGTGTGCTCGACGAGTGAGTCGGTGCTGTAGTCGCGGATATTGCACACCCGCACCCCGGCTTCAGCGGCCGCGCTCAGGTCGATGTTATTGGTGCCGGTGGCCAGTACGATCACCAGCCGCAGCTGCGGATTGGCGGCAAAGTGCGCGGCGCCAAGCACGGTTTTGTTGGTCAACACGATGTCGCAGTTGGCGATGCGCTCGCCGACCTGCTCCGGCGCGGTGAACTCGTGAACGCTCAGCGGTGCCAGGGCCTGTTGCAGTGACTGCCAGTCGAGGTCGGCCAGGCCCAGGCTGCCGGCGTCCAGCAGGGTGGCGCGGCTATTCATGGGCTGGCTCCGTTGTGGGGTGTTTGCATTCGTTATTCCTGTGGGGATGCGCTAAATTATATATAAGCATAACAATATAACAAATAATGGCGCGCTGCGGCGCACACTGCGCTACTATATAGCGCAATACCCAGTGGGCCAGAGTAATGCATAGGTTTTTATCGATATGACAAATTCCTCCAGTGGTTCGCGACTGTCGGCCCGTATCGGCACCTTTCGGCGGCTGGAAGTGCTGCTCAAAGTGGCGGAGAGCGGTGGCATTGTCAGCGCCGCCGAGCAGCTACACCTGACCCAGCCCAGCGCTTCCACCCATATGCGCAAGCTGGCCGAGAGTATCGACATGCCACTGTACGAGGTGGTCGGTCGCAAGCTCAAGCTCACCGACGCCGGTCGCATCGTGGTGCAGTCCGGGCGCCAGATTTTCGACTGCCTGGCACAACTGGAAATGCAGCTCAACGAATTGCAGGGGCTGCAGGCTGGGCGCCTGAGCATCGCGGTGGTGACCTCGGCCAACTACTTTATTCCTCATCTGCTAGGACCCTTTTGCAAGCGTTTCCCCGGCATCGAGGTGGATCTGCAGGTGGGCAATCGCAGTCAGATTCTCGAGCGTCTGTACGACAACCTCGACGACCTGTATTTCTTCAGCGAGCCGCCGCAGGATGAGCGCATCGAGGCGGTACCGCTGATTCCCAACCCGCTGGTGGTGATCGCCTCTCGCGACCATCCGCTGGCGCGGCGCAAGCGCCTGCGCTGGGAGGAGGTGGCCGAGGAGCGGCTGATTGTGCGCGAGCCCGGCAGCGGCACCCGCGATGCGGTGGAACAGTTTCTGGCCAGCAAGGGCAGGGCGCTGAGCCAGCAGATGACCATCGCCAGCAATGAAGCGGTGAAGCATGCGGTGATGGCGGGCATGGGCCTGGCCATCGTCTCCGGCCATACCCTGGACCAGGGCGATCGCGAGGACTTGGCGGTACTGCCGGTGGCGGGTTTTCCGTTACAGCAACAGTGGT
>JBFHRT010000177.1:0-5110 GCA_041591575.1 Spongiibacteraceae bacterium | reverse complement strand
CCCTTCGAGCCGGACCGCTGGCTGGCCGATGGCGACACCGTACAGTTTGGCGAGCAGACGCTGGAGGTCTTCCACTGCCCGGGCCACACCCCCGGCCATGTGGTGTTTTTTCACCGCGGCATGCGCCTGGCCATCGTCGGCGATGTGCTGTTCCAGGGTTCTATCGGCCGCACCGATTTTCCCCGCGGTGACTACGACACACTGATCAATTCCATCCGCGGCAAACTGTGGCCGCTGGGTGATGACGTCACCTTTATTCCCGGGCACGGCCCCACCTCAACCTTTGGCGAAGAGCGGCAGAACAATGCCTTTGTCGCCGATCAGCGTTTCGGGTAAGAGGCCATGAGCAAGCAGCTGACCCATCTCGATGCCCAGGGCCACGCCCAGATGGTGGATGTGACCGACAAGAGCGTGACCGCGCGCGAAGCGGTGGCCGAGGGCTATGTGGCCATGCAGCCCGATACCCTGGCGCTGATTCTCAGTGGCGGCCACAAGAAAGGCGATGTGCTCGCGGTGGCGCGGATCGCCGGCATCCAGGGCGCCAAGCGCTGCTCCGAGTTGATCCCGCTGTGTCACCCGCTGATGCTGAGCTCGGTAAAGGTGGAGTTTGAGCCTGATACCGCCAGCAGCCGTCTCTATATTCGTGCGCGCTGCAAGCTCGCTGCCCAGACCGGTGTGGAGATGGAGGCGCTGACGGCGGTATCGGTGGCGGCGTTGACCATCTACGACATGTGCAAGGCGGTAGACAAGGGCATGGAGATCAGCGGCGTGCGCCTGCTGGAAAAGCAGGGCGGTCGATCCGGTCACTGGCGTGCCGAGCAACGTTCGCCTGGCAGCGGGGAGGGTGCAGCATGATTCGCGTGCTGTTTTTCGCCCGCCTGCGCGAGCAGCTAGGAACTGCCGCACTGGAGCTGGAGCACGACGGTGTTAGCACGGTGGCGGCTGCCCGCGAAGCTCTGGTGGCCCGCGGCGGTGAGCAGTGGCAGCTGCTGTGCGCCGACAACATCATTACTGCGCTCAATCAGGAAGTGGTCGCTGGTGACGCTCCGCTGCAGGACGGTGACGAGCTGGCGTTTTATCCGCCAGTGACTGGAGGCTGAGATGACTGAGGCGCGCACCGAGGTTCGGGTTCAGCAGGCCGACTTTGACGCGGGTCGAGAACTCGACGAGCTGCGCCTACAGTCGCGGCGCATGGGCGCAATAGCCAGTTTTATCGGCGTGATGCGCGATCTCAACGAGGGTGACAGTGTCAGCGCTATGACCCTCGAGCATTACCCCGGCATGACCGAAAAGGCCATCACCACCATTGTTGGTGAGGCTCGCGAGCGCTGGCCGCTGGGAGCTGTGACTGTGATCCACCGGGTGGGGCCGCTGCAGCCTCAGGATCAGATCGTGTTTGTCGGCGTGGCCGCGGCCCATCGCGGCGAATCCTTTGCCGCCTGCGAATTCATCATGGATTACCTCAAGACCCGGGCGCCGTTCTGGAAAAAAGAGCGCACCGCCGATGGTGAGCGCTGGGTGGAGGCCCGGGCGGGCGACGAGAGCGCCGCCCAGCGCTGGCAGGAGCAATAAGGGCGAACGCCCGCAATGCAAGCAGCGCTTATGCGGGCCTGCCCTGTCGTTCGCGTAGGCCGGCTTCAGCGTTGTTCGGCGTAGCCGGCATCTGCACCGTGCCCTAGTCCATATGACGGGTACCGCCCATTGCCTCCCGCATTATAATAGCCGGCCGTGCGTGTATAATGCGCAACTGTTTTACCATCCGCTGACAGGAATAACCATGAGCTTAGACAGCCGCGAATTCCGCAACTCGCTGGGGCGCTTCGCCACTGGCGTGTGCGTCATCACTGCCAATCCCAAGGGATACGAGCCCTTTGGCATGACCGTCAACTCCTTTGCCTCGGTATCACTGGAGCCGCCGCTGGTGCTGTGGAGCCTGCAGAACAACTCCGAGTGCTATCCTGCTTTTGAGGCCGCGGACAAGTTCACCATCAATATCCTGGCTAGTGACCAGATCGATATCTCCAACCAGTACGCCAAAAAGGGCGACCATGCCCTGGACAAGGCGCACTACCACCTGGGCCGCAATGGCGCGCCGGTGCTGCGCAATGCCATCGCCAGCTTTGAGTGCGACATGTGGCAGCGTTATGATGGCGGGGATCACGTAATCCTGGTGGGCAAGGTGAAAGAGCTTGAGAGCCGTCCCACCGGCGACCCCCTGCTGTTCTACAGCGGCGGCTACCGCGAGCTGCGCTAAACTCGCAAAAGCCATTCAAGGACCTGACGGCGGCTATCGATGAATTACTGCAGTGCTTGTGGCAACCCGGTGGTGCAGCGCATCCCCAATGGCGATGATCGCCCCCGTTTTGTCTGCGATCACTGCAATATCATCCACTACCAAAACCCCAGAGTGGTGGTGGGCTGCCTGCCGATCGCCGGTGACAAGGTGTTGATGTGTCGCCGCGCGATTGAGCCGCAACGCGGTCTGTGGACCATTCCCGCCGGTTTCATGGAGAACGGCGAGACCATGCTGCAGGGGGCCCTGCGCGAGACCTGGGAAGAGGCTTGCGCCAGGGTCAGTGGCGAAACCTTGTACCGCCTGTTCGATATCCCGCATATCAACCAGGTCTATGTGTTCTACCGCGGTGCGCTGGATGGTGACTACAACATCGGCCCGGAAAGCCTCGAGGTACGGCTGTTTGCCGAGGACGAGATTCCCTGGAGCCAGCTGGCTTTCCCGATTGTCACCGACCTGCTGACCGAATACTTTCTCGACCGCCAGTCTGGCCACTACCCTGTGCGTGTTAGCAAGCCTAGTCCGCTGTGGCGCGAGCACACCCAGGAAGTGGTGGACAAAGACTAGGCCTCTCGCTCAATTGCTGTCCCCATTCGCCCCGACGTCTGCTCGGGGCCGCCGGGCTTGGTTCGCGCTGGCAGCCTCATTACAATGGGGCGGCAAGCCTCACACGCCTAATAACATGCTGGTCTGACCATGAATTTACCCCCGTTTGTACTGATTACCGCTGCGGCCGCTCTGGGCCTGGTTTTCGGCGCGCTAGCAACCCTACTGTGGCAGCGCCAGCAGCAGGGAGTGGTACAGCAGGCGCTGCGCGCGGCGGTGTTTGATGCCGAAAGGGCGCGGGATCTGGCCAGCCAGCGCAGCGAGTTGCTAGAAGCAGAGCTGGCTGCTGCACGCCACGAGTTGGAGGCGCTTCGCGCCGACAACAGCCGTTTGTTGGGGGAGGAGAGCAGGCTCAAGGCGGCGCTGGAGCATCAGCAGCGCAGCAGCGAGGAAAAACTGCAACTGCTGACCGAGGCGCGGGAGCAGTTGCGGGTGGAATTCGAGCGCCTTGCGGGGCGTATCTTCGAGGACAAACAGGCCAAATTCAGTGCCAGCAGTCGCGAAACGCTGGAGCAAAGCCTTAACCCGCTGCGCGAGCAGCTGGGTGAGTTTCGCAAGCGCATGGATGTGGTCTATGACAGCGAAAACCGCGACCGCAGTTCACTGCGCCAGGAACTGAAAAACCTGCAGGAGCTCAACCAGCGCATCAGCAAGGAGGCGCTTAACCTCACCCGCGCGCTCAAGGGCGACAGCAAGGCCCAGGGCAACTGGGGCGAAGTAATTCTGGAGCGGGTGCTGGAGGAATCCGGCCTGCACAAGGGGCGCGAATACGAGACCCAGGCCAGCTTCACCGACGAGCAGGGGCGCCGCCGCCAGCCTGACGTCATTGTGCACCTGCCCGAGAACAAGGACATCGTCATCGATGCCAAGGTTTCACTGGTGGCCTACGAGCGTTACTGCAGCGCCGAAGAGGCATCGGAAAAGCAGGCTGCGCTGGCCCAGCACATCGCTTCGGTAAAAAAACACATCGATGGTCTCAGCTTCAAGGCCTACGAGAATATCGAGGGTATCCGCACCCTCGATTTCGTGTTCATTTTCATTCCCATCGAGGCGGCCTTTATGGCGGCCTTCGAGCACGACCCGGAAGTATTCCGCAGTGCATATGAAAAGAACATTATCGTGGTCAGCCCCACAACGCTGCTGGCTACGCTGCGCACGGTGCAGAGCATCTGGCGTTACGAGCGTCAAAACCGTAATGCCGAGCTGATTGCTAAGGAGGCTGGTGCGCTGCATGACCAGTTTGCGCGGGTGCTGGAATCGCTGGAGGATGTGGGGCGCTTCCTGGACAAGGGGCGTGAGTCCTATGAAAAGACCCTCGATCGCCTGACGCGCGGCCGTGGCAATATGGCCAACCGCGTAAGTAAGCTGCAAAAGCTCGGCGCAAAGGTCAAAAAGCAGCTGCCGGCCTCGGTGACAGCGCGCATGGAAAACGGGCTCGATGAGCTGTCGAGCGAACAGGACGATTAACCCGGCAATTCCATTGAACGGGTTGGCAATACCAATCAGAGGAGAACAAACGTGACGTTTCCCAAAGTCGGCAATATGGCACCGGCCTTTACGCTGCTAAACCAGGATGGCGAAAAAGTCAGCCTCAAGGACTTTCGTGGCAAAAAAAACGTGGTGCTGTATTTCTATCCCAGAGCGTTGACCCCTGGTTGCACCACCCAGGCGTGTAGTCTGCGGGATATCAGCGCCGAGCTTGAGGCCCACGACTGCGTTGCGCTGGGTGTCAGTTTTGATCCGGTCAAGAAGCTGGCAAAGTTTTCAGAAAAGTATGAGCTGAACTTCGACCTGTTGTCCGACGAGGATCACGCGATTATCGACAAATATGGGTGCTGGCAGCTCAAAAAGTTCATGGGCAAGGAGAACATGGGCACGGTCAGAACCACCTTTATTATCGGCAAGGATGGCCGACTCAAGGCCGTTTTGGACAAGTTTAAAACCAAGACGCATCATGAGGATGTGCTCGACTACCTCCGCGAGCATCTGGCCTGATTTAGCAGCCGTATGGTGCCCCTGGCTGATTGTGGCGATCCAGGGGGGGGCGTTTGCGGCCCGCGTCAGTGTTATTCGTGCTGCAGGCTCAGCAGCCCGCAGTCTGGATTCCGGCCTGCGCCGGAATGACTCGTTGGGTTAGCGGTGGAGCATTATCCCGCGTCACGTCTGGCGCGTTTTTAGCGATCTGGGGTCCAGGTGCGCGGACGTTGCAGT
>JBFHRT010000176.1:0-5111 GCA_041591575.1 Spongiibacteraceae bacterium | reverse complement strand
GGCCGCAGTGGTCGCCTCGCCACCCTGGTCTATATCCGGGGCTCCTGAGCTGCTGCTAACTCCTTTAAATACAAGGCGTTAGCGCCAGTATCGGCGCCGACTACGGCGGATTAGCTGCGCCCCCTCACTTGAACTTCCCGCCATAGCCCCTATGTATTCAGTAAGCGAATCCGGCAACTGGCTGCCGGTGTTGACTGAATGAGAGGGCGGACATGCGTATAGACCGTTTCACCAGTTCCCTGCAGGGCGCGTTGGCCGATGCCCAGTCACTGGCCGTCGGTCGCGACCACCAGATGATCGAACCGGAGCACTTGCTGGCCGCCATGCTGGCACAGCAGGGCGGTGCGGTGCGCCCGTTATTGAGCCAGGCCGGCGCCAACGTGCCGGCACTGGAGCAGCGCCTGAACGAGGCGTTGGCCAAACTGCCCCAGGTTCAGGGCGCGGCCGGCGATGTGCATGTTTCCAATACCCTGGCGCGGGTGTTCAACGTCGCGGACAAGCTGGGGCAGCAGCGCAAAGACGCCTATATCGCCAGCGAAGTGGTGCTGTTGGCCATGCTGGAGGTTGGCGGCGAAGCCGGCCGCGCCCTTCAGGCCAGTGGCCTCAACAAGGCGGCGCTGGAGGCAGCTATTGATCAAGTGCGCGGTGGCGAAACGGTGGACGACCCCGAGGCCGAGCAGAGCCGTCAGGCGCTGGAGCGCTATACCATCGACCTTACCGAGCGCGCCGCCAGCGGCAAGCTGGACCCGGTGATCGGCCGCGATGACGAGATCCGCCGCACCATCCAGGTGCTGCAGCGCCGAACCAAGAACAATCCGGTGCTGATTGGCGAACCCGGGGTCGGCAAGACCGCCATCGTCGAGGGCCTGGCCCAGCGCATCATCAACGGCGAAGTGCCCGAGGGGCTCAAGCACAAGCGCCTGCTGTCGCTGGATCTGGGTGCACTGCTGGCCGGCGCCAAGTACCGGGGTGAGTTCGAGGAGCGCCTCAAGGCGGTGCTCAATGAACTCTCCAAGCAGGAGGGGCGCATCATCCTGTTTATCGACGAGCTGCACACCATGGTCGGCGCCGGCAAGGCCGAGGGCGCCATGGACGCCGGCAATATGCTCAAGCCGGCGCTGGCCCGCGGCGAGCTGCACTGTGTGGGCGCCACCACCCTGGACGAATACCGCCAGCACCTGGAAAAGGACGCCGCGCTGGAGCGCCGCTTCCAGAAGGTGCTGGTGAATGAACCCGGCGAGGAAGACACCATTGCCATTCTGCGCGGCCTCAAAGAGCGCTACGAGGTGCACCACGGTGTCGACATCACTGACTCGGCCATTATCGCCGCCACCAAGCTGTCGCAGCGCTATATCACCGACCGCCAGCTGCCGGACAAGGCCATCGATCTGGTGGATGAGGCCGCTAGCCGCATCCGCATGGAGATCGACTCCAAACCGGAGCCGTTGGACCGGCTGGACCGCCGGCTTATCCAGCTCAAGATCCAGCGCGAAGCGGTGAAAAAAGACGAGGACGAGGCCTCGCGGGAGCAGCTGAAAAAGCTGGAGGCGGAAATCGCCAAGGCGGAGAAGGAGTACGCCGATCTGGAGGAAATCTGGACTGCTGAAAAATCCGCGCTGCACGGCTCAGCCCAGGTCAAGAGCGAGCTGGAGCAGGCGCGGCTGGAGCTGGAGGCGGCGCGCCGGGCCAGTGACCTGTCGCGTATGTCGGAGCTGCAGTACGGGGTGATTCCCGAGTTGGAGAAAAAGCTGGTGGCGGCCAATGAGGTGGAGATCGGTGACATGCAGCTGCTGCGCAACAAGGTCACCGAAGAGGAGGTGGCCGAGGTGGTGTCGCGCTGGACCGGCATCCCGGTGGCCAAGATGCTGGAGGGCGAGCGCGACAAGCTGCTGCGCATGGAAGCCGAGCTGCACCGGCGGGTGGTGGGCCAGGACGAGGCCATCACCGCGGTGTCCAATGCCGTGCGTCGGGCCCGCGCCGGCCTCAGCGATCCCAATCGCCCCAATGGCTCGTTCATCTTCCTCGGCCCCACCGGGGTGGGCAAGACCGAGCTGTGCAAGGCGCTGGCCAGCTTCCTGTTCGACAGCGAAGAGGCCATGGTGCGCATCGACATGTCTGAATTCATGGAGAAGCATTCGGTGGCGCGGCTGATTGGCGCGCCTCCCGGCTACGTCGGCTACGAGGAGGGCGGCCACCTCACCGAGGCGGTGCGGCGCCGGCCCTATTCACTGCTGCTGCTGGACGAGGTGGAGAAGGCCCACCCAGACGTGTTCAATATCCTGCTGCAGGTGCTGGAAGACGGCCGCCTTACCGACGGTCACGGCCGCACCGTGGATTTCCGCAATACCGTGGTGGTGATGACCTCCAATCTCGGCTCCGATCGCATTCAGGAGCTGGGCCGCAGCGGCGGCGACTACATGGCGATCAAGTCGGCGGTGATGGCGGTGGTCACTCAGCACTTCCGCCCGGAATTCGTCAACCGCGTTGATGAGATGGTGGTGTTCAGCCCGCTGGATCAGGCGCAGGTGCGCGCCATTGCCGACATCCAACTGCGCTACCTGGGGCGGCGCCTGGCCGAGCGCGAGCTGTCGCTGGAGCTGAGCGAGGCGGCCATGGAGAAGCTGACGGCGGTGGGTTTCGACCCGGTGTACGGCGCGCGGCCGCTGAAGCGCGCCATCCAGCAGTATATCGAGAACCCCTTGGCGCAGGACATCCTGGCCGGCAAGTTCGCAGCGGGTACGCTGATTCGCGGCGAAGTGGCGGATGGCAGTATCGTGTTCAGCGCCGGTGCACCGGTGCAGGCGGCCGCCGCCAGCTGAGGCTGGCGGCGGTGCTAGTCGGGGAGGGGAGCTGCCGTCGGGCAGACTGGGTCAGCAGTGGATGTCGATCATTTCTTGGGCGCGCTGCTGCTGCTCGGCAATCTCGTCATCGCTGAGCAGGCGCGGCTCACCACTCTCGTCGCGCACCCGCACCCGCCGGCTCTTGTTACCCAACTGCTGCAGGAAGTTCTTGGCCTGCGTGCAGCGTGCGGGGTCTTTTTCCGGGAGCACTTCCAGACGTTGGGGCGGCGGTGTGCTGTTGCCGGCGGTTTCCGCCGGGGCTGAGCTGTCAGCGGCCGGCTCGGTGTCGCTGCTGGGTACGCTGCGGCCGGTGTCGCTGGCGACAAACTCCGATTCGCGGCCGACCGGGGGCTGTTGGGTGAAGTTCACCTTGCCTTCGTCGTCCACCCAGCGGTAGTAGCCGGCCTTGCCGGCCTCGGCACTCACCGTCACGGCCAGCGCGCCGGTGAGAAGCAGGGCCTTGAGCACGTGAATCATGGATTGTCCTGTCTGCAGTGCGGTAATGGCTACATTATTACAGATAATGCCCGTGGTTAAGACGGCTGGCCTGTTATCTGTTTCACAGTACCGTGTATATGCCGGCAATTTGTCAATAGCTATTGACATCCCCTTGATATAGCTAAAAAATACGCGTTTGCTCAAAATCAAAGAAATGGCTGTTTACACGCCGCTTACCCGCGGCGGTCATACGGGGCCGGCCGGAACAGGTCGAGCCACTGTGGCAGTAAGCTCTGATACAGCGCTGCCGTAGATCCATTCACTCCGCAAACACATGACCTGTGTTGCGAGAATGCCAGCTTCGCGCCACCCAGCGAGGCTATCTGAGCAGTTACCGGCCAATGCCGGTGGCTGATGGCGTTTCGCCCGGCAGCACCCATGTGTAGCCGGAGGTTATGTGCTTGATCTCTCGTCGCCGTGTTCTGTGAACGCTCGCCTGTAGCGCTTGGTCACGGATAGCTTGGCGGCCATCAGCACCGATACGATATTTTTTGCATGTTGGCCCTTTTATTGGGGCTCAATCAACTGAAGCGAGGACCATTCAGTGGAGTTGTTATCTGGCGGCGAAATGATCGCGCGCGCACTCAAAGACGAGGGTGTTGAATACATCTTCGGCTACCCGGGCGGTGCGGTCCTGCATATTTACGATGCTCTGTACAGCAGCGATATTCCCCACATTCTGGTGCGTCACGAGCAGGCGGCAACCCATGCCGCTGACGGCTATGCTCGCGCCACCGGCAAGCCCGGCGTGGTGCTGGTTACCTCCGGCCCCGGTGCCACCAATGCCATTACCGGCATTGCCACCGCCTATATGGATTCCATCCCCATGGTGGTGCTGTCCGGCCAGGTCATGAGCCACCTGATCGGCGAGGACGCGTTCCAGGAGACCGACATGCTCGGCATCTCCCGTCCCATCGTTAAGCACAGCTTCATGGTCAAGACCGCGGAGGAAATCCCCGAGGTCATCAAGAAGGCCTTCTACCTGGCGTCCTCCGGTCGCCCGGGGCCGGTGGTGGTCGACATTCCCAAGGATGTCACCAATCCCACTGACAAGTATGAGTACAGCTACCCCAAGAAGGTCAAGCTGCGCTCCTACGCGCCGGCCAGTCGCGGTCACTCCGGCCAGATCAAAAAGGCAGTCAGCCTGCTGTTGGCGGCCAAGCGCCCGGTGATCTACACCGGTGGCGGCGTGGTGCAGGGCAATGCCGCGCCCATCCTCACCGAGCTGGCGCGCGAGCTGAATTACCCGGTCACCAACACCCTGATGGGGCTGGGCGGTTACCCCGGCAGTGATCGCCAGTTCCTGGGTATGCTGGGTATGCACGGCTTTTACGAAGCCAACAATGCCATGCATCACAGCGATGTGATTCTTGCCGTGGGCGCGCGCTTTGATGACCGGGTCACCAACACCCCCAGCAAGTTCTGCCCCAATGCCAAGGTCATCCACATTGATATCGACCCGGCGTCCATCTCCAAGACCATCGCTGCCGATGTCCCCATCGTTGGCCCGGTGGACACGGTGCTCAAGGATGTGCTGGCGCTGGTGCGTGAAATGCGCGCTAAAGACAGCAGCCTGCCCGACCAGAAGGCGCTGGCAAACTGGTGGCAGCAGATTGATGACTGGCGCGAGGTCCACGGCCTGTGGACCAAGCCGCGCTACGACACCACCACCGACCTGATCAAGCCCCAGCAGGTGATCGAGGCGCTGTGCCGTGTCACCAAGGGTGAGGCCTACGTCACCTCCGACGTCGGTCAGCATCAGATGTTTGCCGC
>JBFHRT010000175.1:0-5127 GCA_041591575.1 Spongiibacteraceae bacterium | reverse complement strand
TACCAGGACAACAGCGATGGTGAATTGAAAAGCGTGGATCTCGCCCGCCCCTTCTACCAGCTCGACAGTAGCTGGAGCGCAGGTGCTTCCATACACGACGAAACGCGACTGGAGGACATCGAAAGCGGCCAGCAGACCATCAACCGTTTTCGCCACGACATCCACCAATACGAGGTTTTCAACGGCTGGTCTGCAGGAGTGATCGACAACCGGGTTCACCGCTGGAGCCTGGGCGTGGCCGACCAGGAGGATGACTTTTCGGTGGTCGACCCCGCCTCGCCACCGCCTCCCGATGACCGCCGCCTGCTCTACCCCTGGCTCGCCTTCGAGTCGATTGAAGACCGCTACTGGACCACCACCAATATTTCGCAGATATTCCGCCACGAGGACATTTTATTGGGCACCCGCTGGGCGGTGCGCGCGGGCTACGCCGATGAAGATTTCGGCAGTACCGAAAACGCTGCAATCTTCAACTTCAACAATCTCTACACGAACAGCTTTGGCGAGCACCACCTGTTTCAGGCGAGCGCCTCTACCGACGGCCGCGTCAACACCAGCACCGGCAACCTCGCCAGCAGCTTCTTCAACCTGCGTTTCACCTACTTTCACTTCCTTGACGAGGACGACCGCCTGTTTGCCAACCTGCGACTGGCCGCTGCCAAAAACATCAATCAAGATGAGCAGCTGACCAGCGGCGGAGACGAAAACCTGCGCGGCTATCCCGACGACACCCAGCGCGGCAACCGCCGCTGGTTGCTGACGGTGGAGCGACGCTACTATCTTGATCTCCACCTCTTTCGCCTGTTTCGCTTTGGCGCCGCCCTCTACCTGGATGCCGGGCGCACCTGGGACACCGAAACTGCCGACGCCCCAAGTGCACGCACTCTGGCCAACGCCGGCCTGGGGCTACGCATCAACCCCTCCAAGGCGAGATCAGAAAAAGTCCTGCATATTGATATTGCCGCGCCCCTGGTGGATCGCTCCGATATCGACTCCTACCAACTGCTCATCACCGGCAAGAGCGAATTCTGAGTCCGCAGCATCAACTGCCCACCACTACCTTCCATCACGGCGTCGACCTCCCCCGCGGGGCCATGTCGGCCCCCTGTCTGTCCAGCCAGACATAGCCTATTACTATTTCGTGATAACCATGCGCCCATTTAAAAGTATTCGCTATAAGCCGCTGTTGAGGCACGGCGGCAGGCGGGCTGTGGCTTTGCTCCGCATAGCGTTAGGGGCTACTGTTATAGAACAGACACGACAAGCGCCAACGCGTTGCCTAATGCCTGTTCGAGCCTGTTCACATCGGGAGAAGGCGTGGGACAAGAGATCGAGCAATCCGAGTTTAGCGCTTCGGAATACCACGAGTTCTGGCAGAGGCTTCAACGGGAAACGGCTACGCTAAAATCCTGGCTGGACAGCGACGCCCTCCCGGCTGAGGGGGGCAGCTGCGGCTTTGAGCTGGAGGGGTGGCTACTCAACAGCGATTGCGCGCCAGCGCCTTACAGCGAAGTCTTTCTACGCAGTGTCAACGACCCACAGGTGGTACCCGAGCTCTCCCTGTTCAACTTTGAAATCAACAGCCTGCCCCAGGCTTTTAGCCCCGGCATGTTCAGCGGCCTGCAGCGTGAGCTGGGGGGCCGCTGGCAGCACTGCTGCGACTGCGCCGAGCGGCTGGGCCTGAAACTGCTGCAAATTGGCATTCTGCCGACGCTGCGGGACGAGGCATTGTGCCTGGGTAACATTTCCCCCCTACAGCGCTACCATGCACTCAACCAGCAGGTGCTCAACCAGCGCCGCGGCCACCCGATCAAGATCGACATCACCGGTGACGAAGACCAGCTCAGCGTGGTACATACCGACGTGATGAGCGAATCTGCCACTACCTCGCTGCAAATTCATCTGCAGGTGAAACCCGGCGAGGCGGTGCGCTTTTTCAACGCCGCCCAGATCATGGCGGCGCCCATGGTGGCCATTAGCGCCAACTCGCCCTACCTGCTCGAACACGAACTATGGGAAGAAACCCGTATTCCGCTCTTTGAACAAGCGGTATCGGTGCCCGCCTACTACGACCAACCCGGCCACCAGGTGGAACGAGTGACCTTTGGCACCCGCTATGTGGAACACTCGCTAATCGAGCTGTTTGAGGAAAACCTGGCGGGCTTTCCGGTGCTGCTGCCGGCGCTGGCTGCCGACGGCGATGCCGACCTTCACCACCTGCGGCTGCACAACGGCACCATCTGGCGCTGGAACCGGCCACTGATCGGCTTCGACAGCAACAACAACCCGCACCTGCGGCTGGAACACCGGGTGGCGCCCTCCGGGCCCAGCGTGCCCGACACGATCGCCAACATCCTGTTCTTCTATGGCCTCATTCACTGTCTGGCCACCCACCCGGATGCGCCTGAAAAACTACTGCCGTTCGAGCATGCACGCGCCAATTTCTACCAGGCCGCCCGCTACGGCCTGGACGCCCAGGTATTCTGGCTGGACGGCCGCGAGCACACCCTCAGCGCACTGCTGCTGGAGCACCTGCTGCCCGCAACCCGGCAGTGCCTGCTGAACATGGGCATACAGCGGCAGGACATCACCGACTACCTGGACAACATCCTCACCCCCCGAGTGCGCAGCGAACAGACCGGTGCCTGCTGGCAAAAGCGTTTTATCCGCAAGCACGGGAGGGATTTTACGGCGATGACCCACGCCTACTACCTCAACCAGTCACGACAGATACCGGTGCACCAATGGACGGTTTAGCCTACGCCGCCGCCAACTCCGCACTGAGCCTGTTCGACGGCCTGCCCGAGGGACTGCTGGACAGCCCGGTCAACAAACTCGACAGCGTGCTGCCCGGCCCCTCGCTGATCAGCATTGCCGGTGAGCGCGAGCCGCCGCTGTTCGTATCCATCCTGCTGCACGGCAATGAAGTCACCGGGCTACTGACACTGCAGCAGTTGTTACGGGAATACCGCGCACAGGAACGCCCCCTGCCCCGCAGCCTGCTGTTGTTCGTGGGCAACGTGCAGGCCGCCCGCTACGGCGTGCGGCGCCTGGCCGGCCAGGCCGACTACAACCGCATCTGGGCCGGAGGCAATCAGCCCGAGCACATCATGGCAGAACGCCTGCTGCACGAGCTGCGCGGGCGCGAACTGTTTGCGGCGGTGGATATTCACAACAACACCGGCAAAAACCCGCTGTACGCCTGCATAAACCGGATAGACCCGCGCTTTATCAACCTGGCGCGACAGTTCAGCAAGACCCTGGTGTACTTCACCGAACCCCGCGAAGTCATTGCCATGGCCATGGCCGAGTTTTGCCCCTCGGTCACCCTGGAGTGCGGCCAGCCCGGCGAACTGGAAGGCATCTCCAGAGCCAGCGCCTATCTGCAGCACTGCCTGACGCTCGACGCCATCGACACCACCACCCCCACTGACGATGAGGTCGATATTTTTCACACGGTGGCCAAAATTCTGGTGCCCAAAGACGCCAGCGTCGGCTTCGCCCACCGTGAAAACCGCTACGACATCTGCCTGCCCGAGGATTTCGACAGCCTGAACTTTCGCCTGCTGCCCCACGACAGCCACTTCGGCTGGCGCTACAACAAAGCCGTCAGTCTGCGCGCCGTGGACAACGACATGCGCGATGTCAGCGATCAATATTTTTGTTACGAGGAGGACGATATCGTCACCCGCAGGCGTTTTCTGCCATCCATGCTCACCAAGGATGTGCGCGTGATCTATCAGGATTGCCTGGGTTACATCATGGAGCATTACCCGATAAATGACCGTGCATAGAGGTGCCACAAGTATCGCGGCACCGCAATGAAGTATGACAACGAAGGAGGACAGCAGTATGAAGAAGACCTGGATTCTCGTTGCAGACAACAGCCGAGCCCGTATCTTTTATGCCAATAGCCTGATGGCTCCGCTGGTGGAAATCGAAAGCTTTGTACACCCCGCCTCGCGCCAGCACGAGCAGCAACTGACGTCTGACCTGCCGGGCACCGACCGCTACGGCAGCATGCACCATTCCTATTCCGACGAAACCGACCCCAAGAAACAGGAATCGATGGTATTTGCCCGCACCGTTGCCCGCCACCTGGATGAAGCGCGCAAGCAGGGCCGCTACGGCCAGCTCATCGTCATTGCCGCACCCTCCTTCCTGGGGCTGATGCGGGCCAACCTGAGCCCGGCCACCACCAAACTGGTGACCATGGAGCTGGACAAAAATCTGGCGCGACAGAACCCCGAACAAATTCGCCACCAGCTGCCGAAAATTCTGCCCAGCCTCGGCGTCTGAGACCGGCAAGCGCCGCCCCGCCACAGGGCGGGAGCGGCGACGTTTTCGCAAAAACAGGAACACAGTGGCTGACAGCCGCCGGAACGCGGCTGCCGGCTGGTGTTTTACTGGCGGAAGCCGCGCAGACTGCGACTGGGCACGGCAGAGCTGCTTCTGATCGGGTTGATATCCAGCCCGCCGCGACGCAGGTAGCGCGCGTTTACGGTCAGTGACTGCGGCCCACAGCGCTTTTGCAGGTCGCTAAAGATGCGCTCCACGCACTGCTCATGAAACTCATCGTTTTCCCGGTAGGACACCAGGTACTTGAGCAGGCTCTCACGCTCTATGGCCGGCCCCGCATAGCTGATGGCGACACTGGCCCAATCGGGCTGCCCGGTCACCGGGCAGCGTGAGCGCAGCAGGTGGCTGTACAGGGTTTCTTCAACATGGCGACCGGCATCGGCCACCAGCAACTCCGGCGCCGGCAGGTAATGCTCCACCGCCACATCCAGGTCGTCAATGCAGTCGCCATGAAAGTGCACCGGCGCCAGGTGCTGCGCCCACCGCTCCGGTGCATACAGCGCCACCAGCACTTTCTCGCCACTGGCGGCGGTCAGGTCCTGCTGAATCAGCTCGCGCACGGTTTCCAGGTCTTTGAAGCGGCTCTGGTTGAATGAGTTCAGGTACAGCTTGAGCGACTTGGACTCGACAATATTCGGCGAACTGGCGCGAAAGTGAAATTCGCCACAGGCCACTTGCGGCTTGCCGCGCAGGTTCAGCCAGGAGATTTCGTAGGCCGTCCACAGGTCCTCACCGACAAAAGGCAAGGCAGTCTCGGCAATCTCCAGC
>JBFHRT010000174.1:0-5134 GCA_041591575.1 Spongiibacteraceae bacterium | reverse complement strand
GCATGATTAAATGGGGCCTGTTCCTGATTTTCCCGGTGTTGTAGGGTGCGCCGCAATGCCATTAACTTAGGGCGCTCCCTGCGTTTTCACCTTATTGAATGCGGCGCCGATCCCTGTTGTAGGCCGGAATAAGCGCTTCTTAGCGTTTCCGGCGGACGTCCGCATGGCCACAGCACTCGCTGCGCTCGCGGGCCACGCTGACGCAGGCTTATGCGGACCTACGTCGTTAAGTTAATGGCATTGGGCTGCGCCGTGCACACCGCGCCACTACACGATGGGCGGCTTTACGGCGCGCGGCGCTGCAGATAGGCCCGCAGCAGCCCCGGGCTGAGCTGCTGCAGTGCGGTGCGCGCGGCCACCTCGTCTTCGCCGCGGCTGCGGCAGCGCAGCAGCTCGGCCACCGCGGCTGCCGCCGCGCCGGCGGGAACGGGGTACTCGGCGCCGTCCAGCCGGTGCACCAGGCCCGGTTGCTGCAACAGCAGCCAGGCGGCGAAGTGCGCCGGCGGGTGCGGTTCCTCGCTGTCGGCGAAGTGCTGCCATAGCTGGCGCAGCCCTTCATGGGCCTGGGTCTCGACGGCGTCCTCGGCGGCCTCGGCAAAACGCTCGAACAGATAGCCCCATACCAGCAGCGACGCCTCCGCCTGCTGACAGCGGTGCAGGGCCTCGGCCAGCCGGCGCAGCAGCTCGGGCTGCTCGCGGTAGTCCGCCACCGCGTTGATGCTGGCGATCACCTGCGGCCAGTCGGGAATCTGCGCCCAGGCGTGGCTGGGGTGCAGCTCGGGCTGGGTGAGGTCGAAGGCTGTGGGCAGGCCGCGGGCCAGGCGCTGCCAGGCCGGCGCCAGGTAATCGCGCGCCCGCGCGCCCAGTAGGTCCCGCGCCAGTGGCGCGATGTCCTCGGCCAGCCCGCTCAGTTCCTCGGCGGCGCTCGCCGCGTCCACGTCCGGCAGTGCCGCCAGATGCTTGCCGTACAGCACCAGGGTTTCGTAGGCGCCCAGCCCGGGATTGTTGGGCGCGATGCTGCAGAAGGCCGCGTAGGCCTCCTCGGCCGCGGCCCAGTGGCGGTCAGCCAGCTGGTCGATCAGCGCGTTCTCGGCGCTGGCGGCGCCGCTGTCCATAAACAGGTCCAGCTGCGGGGCGTCCTGGGGGCGCAGCCAGCGCTGGCCCAGCAGCTCGGTCAGTTCGCGGTCGCGGCTCAGCCGCAGTTCGCGGCCGGCGTGTTCGGGCCGCCAGTCGTGATAGTGCTGCGGCTCGGCTACCAGTTTCAGTTTCTGGGCCAGTTGCCGGGCGCCCTGCAGCAGCGCCAGCAGCGGGCCGCGTTCGCAGCCGATGGCCGGCTCCAGACTGTCGAGCTGGCCCTGGCGCCACAGCTCGTACTGGCCATAGGGCAGCAAACCGCAGTCCAGCAGCCAGTGCAGTGGACAGAAGCTGCCCTTGTGCCGAAGTTCGTGCTCAATGGTTTGCAGATCAATGCGCTGCGGGTCGATGCTTGGTCGATCGCTATCGGGCGCTGTGCTCGCCATGGTGTTCATCCCTTGTTGTCATCCAGCAGCGCCAGCAGCGCGGCGTTGTCCAGCGTCAGCTGTTCGGTGTTGGCCTCGGCCACCTGGTAGACCTGCTCCAGCAGGCCGCGCTTGTGCAGCTGCAGCGCGTGGATCTTTTCCTCCACGCTGTCCTCGGCCAGCAGCTTGTACACAAACACCGGCTTGTCCTGGCCGATGCGGTAGGCGCGGTCGGTGGCCTGGGCCTGTGCCGCGCTGTTCCACCAGGGGTCGTAGTGAATCACGGTGTCGGCGCGGGTCAGGTTGAGACCGGTGCCGCCGGCCTTGAGGCTGATCAGAAACACCGGCGCGGCGCCGGCCTGGAACTGCGCTACCAGCTCGGCGCGGTTGCGGCTGCGGCCGGTGAGCTGCAGGTAGGGAATGCCCTGGGCCTCCAGGTCGGCGCCGATCAGGTCCAGCATGCGAGTGAACTGGGAGAACACCAGCACCGCGCGGCCCTCCTCCACCAGTTCTGCCAGCATGCTCAGCAGGTGCTCGCGCTTGGCGGAAGGCGTGTCGCGCTGGGCCTTCGGGTCCACCAGCTGCGGGTCGCAGCAGGCCTGGCGCAGTTGCAGCAGGGCATTGAGTATCAGTACCCGGCCGCTGTTGTCGTCCTGGGTCGCCAGCTGTTGTTCCAGCTGCGCCGCGCTGTGCTGGCGCAGCATTTCGTAGAGGTCGCGCTGGGCACCCTGCAGCGGCAGCCGCACCAGCACCTCGGTTTTGGGCGGCAGATCGCTGGCCACGTCTTCCTTGGTGCGTCGCAGCATAAAGGGCGCGATGCGCTCCATCAGTCCCTGCGCCCGCGCCCGATCGCCTTCGACCTCGATGGGGCGGCGATATTGGCGCTGGAACTGGGCCTCGCTGTCGAAGAAGCCGGGCATCAGGAATTCGAACTGCGACCACAGTTCGCCCAGGTGGTTTTCCAGCGGCGTACCGGTCAGGCACAGCCGGTAGTGTGCGTCGAGGTGGCGTACCTGGCGCGAGACCTGGGAACGGGCGTTCTTGATGGTCTGCGCCTCGTCCAGAATCACCACGCTCAAGGGTTGGCGCTGCCACTGTTGACTGTCGCGCACCACCAGGGCGTAGGAGGTCAGCAGCAGGTCGCAGTTACCCAGTTGCTCCCAGTGCTGGTGGCGCGCCGGACCGTGCAGCAGCCGGCAGCGCAGCTGGGGGGCGAAGCGCTCGGCTTCCTGCTGCCAGTTGTGCAGCAGGCTGGTGGGTGCGACCACCAGCGCCGGCTGTTGCAGGCGGCCGGCGGCGTGTTCCACCGCCAGGTGGGCCAGGGTCTGTACGGTCTTGCCCAGACCCATGTCGTCGGCGAGGATGCCGCCCACCCCCAGCGCGCGTCGCTGCTGCAGCCAGGCCACCCCCAGGCGCTGGTAGTCGCGCAGGCTGGCGCCAAAATTATCGGGCAGGCTGAAACTGTCCAGCGATGGCGGCTGCTGCAGCTCCCGCGCCCGTTCCAGCAATGCCGCGGTGTCGCCGCCGCTGTCGAGATCGTCGCTGTGCAGTGCGCCCAGCCGCTGCAGCTGGGCGGCGGGCAGCCGCAGCGACGGCGCGGCGGCGCCCTCACTGCTCAGTTCCACCAGTACCGTCAGCCAGTGCGCCAGCCGCGCCGCCGGCACCAGCAGACGGCGGCCGTCGCTCAGTTGCAGCGGCAGTTCGGCTCCCGCGGGCATGCGCTGCAGCTGCTCGGGGCTGTAGTGCTGCGCCGCCTCGGCCAGCAGCGGCAGCAGCGACAGGCTCTCGCCGTCCAGTTCCACATTGAGGGCCAGCTCGAACCAGTCGCGGTCCTGCCAGGAGGTGGCCAGCTGCAGCCGCTCGGGGCGCACGTAGTGGTGGCGAAACCCGCTGGCCACCTCGATCTGCCAGCCGCGCTGTTTCAGCGCCGGCAGCAGTTCGGTCATTACCTCGCGCCAGGCGTCGCGTCGACCCAGTTCGAACTCGCCGGGCTCCAGCGGCTGCGGCGCGTACTCGGCCAGTGCCTGTTCCAGGCTGATGTTCAGCGCCGCCTCGGCGGGGGCATCGCGCTGCACCGTGACCAGTTCGCCGCGCTCGGCGCTGTAATGGCGAGCGCTGGCCTCGACCGCGCCGGCTTCAAACCACAGGGTGTCGCCGTGAACGTGGTACGCGAAGCGCAGGCGCAGGCGGTCGCCGCCGTCGCTGCTAAGCCGCAGCTGCGGCTGTGGCGCCGGCGCCATCTCGACGCTGGCCAACTGCCGCGGCAGCGGCAGCCCCCACTGCGCGAAGTCGGCGCTGTGGGCCTGGCGGAAGTCATCGACCTCCTCGGCGGCCAGCCGCGGCGAGCGCTCCAGCCAGGCTAGTGCCGCCGCGGGCAGCTCGGCCGCCAGCGGGCCTAGCCGGCCGTGCAGGGTGTCCCAGTAACAGGGCGGCGATGCCGGCAGGCTGTGCACCCCCGGTGGCCGCCGCCAGTCCAGCCGTTGCCGCCCCTGGCTATCGACCGTCCAGGTGGGGGAGCAGTTCAGCCCGTCGCCCCAGTGCAGGGTTTCGCCACTGGGGCCGCGCAGGCGGCCGGTTGCCACCAGGGCCTGCAGCCAGCTGGCGGGGGTGCCGGCGGGCAGTGTCGCCTCGGCGTGCTGCCACCAGGCGGGGTCGCGGTCGCTGAGCTGGCGCAGCAGCTCGACGTCGGCGGCCGCCAGAAACAGCGGCGGCTGCTGCAGATGGGCGGCTTGCAGACGGTAGGGCTGGAGGCCGTCCAGCTGCCCATTGGGCTGCGCGCGCGCCACCGCCAGCGCCAGCCGTGGCGCCCCGGCACCGGGGCGAAGGCGGTAATACAGGCGCTGGCCGCCGGTGTCGGCACTCAGCTGCTGCTGCGCGCGCAGGCGCTGGAGAAAGGGGCTGGTCATGGCGGGCGTTGGGCTGTGATCGAACGGCGCATTGTAGCAAAATCGCGGGCTCTCCAAGTCGCCAGCGCGAACCCCTCCCCCATTCGGAGGGTGTGCGCGTTGGCGAGCGGCTGCCACAATGATGATTGTGCTTGCTTGGGGAGCCCGCCATGAATCGTCTCAGCCACCGAGTGATCGAGGTCAACGGCATCGACCTGCACTGCGCCGAACTGGGCGAGGGGCCGGCGGTGCTGCTGTGCCACGGTTTCCCCGGCCTCTGGTATAGCTGGCGCCACCAGTTGCCGGCGCTGGCTGCCGAGGGCTTTCGCGCGCTGGCGCCGGATATGCGCGGCTACGGCCGCAGCAGCGCGCCGGCAGCAGTGGACGACTACAGCCTGGATCGCGTCAGCGACGACCTCATTGCCCTGCTCGATGCCCTCGGTGAAGAACGCGCGCTGCTGGTGGGCCACGACTTTGGTACCCCCACCGTGTGGCGCACCGCGCTGCGCTATCCGGAGCGCGTCGCCGGTGTCGTGGCCACCAGCGTGCCCTACGACTTTGACCTCTATGGCCGCGGCGGCGAGCTGAATAACTCGCGCGACAGTCGCGCCTTTGCCAGTGCCCTGCGTCCCACCGAGGCCTTTGCCCTGGCCGCCGAGCAGGGTTTTCTGCACGCCCACTACTTCCAGCAGCCGGGGGTGGCGGAGGCTGAGCTCGATAGCCAGCCCCGCGAATTTCTGCGCCGCCTAT
>JBFHRT010000173.1:0-5134 GCA_041591575.1 Spongiibacteraceae bacterium | reverse complement strand
TGCGATCAATGCCTGGCTGTCGCGCAGGTACTCGGCGCCGGGGAGGCCGCCGGGCAGGGCAATCAGGTCGAAATCTACATCGCCGACATCGTCAATATGGCAATCGGCAAGCAGTTTGACCTGCCGCGAGGCGGTGATCTCCAGGCGGCGGCCGTCCATCACGCTGGCGAGGCTGACCTCGGCGCCGGCGCGGCGCAGCACGTCGACGATGGTGATGGTCTCGATCTCTTCGCTGCCATCGGCAACCGGAACCAGTACCCGCATCGGCGCTCTCCTAGGCTTGCTGATCGTACTGCTGGCCGTAGCCCTTGAACTGCTCGCTGACCTCGGCCATTTCCTCGGCGCTGAGTAGCACCGGGCCGCCGATGGCCAGACAGTGGTAGTAGCCGGCGGCCAGTTCCTCCACGTCCTGGGCCAGCTGCAGAGCCCGCTGCGGGGTCTCACCCAGGGCCACCTGGCCGTGGTTGGCCAGCAGGCAGGCGCGGCGTTCAAACATCGCCGCCTCGGTGGCGTCGCTCAGTGCCAGGGTGCCGAAGGTGGCGTAGTCGGCGCAGCGGATGTCGTCACCGCCGGCCACTGCCACCATGTAGTGGTAGGCGGGAATGGCTAGGCGCTTGCAGGCCAGTGCAGTGGCGTAGCGGGAGTGGCAGTGGACGATGGCGCCGGCATCCGGACGGCTGCGGTAAACCCCGTAATGCAGGTGCCACTCGCTGGAGGGTCGCAGCTGGCCGTCGGGGATGCTGCCGTCGTCGGCGATAAATACCAGGGAGTTGGGGCGACAGTCGGCGGCGGCGAGACCGGTGGCGGAGATCAGCAGGCCGCCGTCCACACGGATGGAAGCGTTGCCGGAGCGGCCGGGGCTGAGGCCGGAGGCACCCAGCTGTTGCAGGGTCTCGGCCAGCTGGGCGCGCTCGTCGCGAAAGAGCTGGCCGGGGTTCACCCTCAGCCTCCGTGGCGCAGCGCTTCGATGCGCTTGTCCAGCGGCGGATGGCTGCTGAACAGTGCCGCCAGTTTCGAGCTGCCGTCGCGGATGCCGAAGGCGGTCATCTCGCCGGGCATGTCGTTGGGAATGCCCTGTTCCGCCTGCAGCCGCTGCAGCGCGCCGATCATGGCGCCGCGGCTGGCCAGCTCGGCGCCGGAGGCGTCGGCGCGGAATTCGCGCCAGCGCGAGAACCACATGACGATGGCCGAGGCCAGTACGGCCAGGATCATCTCGGTGACAAACACCACGATGTAGTAGCCGAAGCTGTAGCCGCGCTCGGTCTTGAACACCACGCGATCGATGGTGTGACCGATGACTCGCGCGAAGAACATGACAAAGGTGTTCACCACGCCCTGGATCAGGGTCAGGGTGACCATGTCGCCGTTGGCGACGTGGCCGATCTCGTGCGCCATCACCGCCCGCGCCTCCTCGGGGCTGAAACGCTGCAGCAGTCCCTGGGACACCGCCACCAGGGCGTTGTTGCGGTTCCAGCCGGTGGCAAAGGCATTGGCCACCGGCGACGGGAAGATGCCGATCTCCGGGGTCTGGATGCCGGCCTTGGCGGCCAGCTCGGTGACGGTCTGCACCAGCCACTGCTCGTCGCGCGAGCGCGGCTGCTCGATGATGTGCACGCCCATGGAGCGCTTGGCCATCCACTTGGACAGGAACAGCGAGATCAGTGAGCCGCTCATGCCAAACACGCCGCAGAACACCAGCAGCGCACTGAGGTTGAGGTCGACGCCGTTGGCCTGCAGGTAGCCCTCGAAGCCCAGCAGGCTGAGGGTGATGCTGGCGACCGCCAGCACGGCAATATTGGTGAGCAGGAACAGGAAGATGCGCATCATGGCGGCGGTGTAGTCCTCAGGTCAGTGAAATCAGTGGTTGAATCCGTCGCTGGATTCAGTGCTTAGATGGGGTTGCGGCGCGTCGGTTTCAAGTTCGGCGTCATTTTTTGCAGTATCGCTCTCGGCAGCGGCTTCGCTGGCGTCCGCCGTTTGTTCGTCGCTGTCACTGTCGGTGTCGTCGACGCCCGGCAGCGGAATGTCGGAGACGCGCACGATGGGGTTGCCCTGCTCATCGGCCTCGCAGTCCAGGCGGGTGGCACGCAGGCCGATATCCTTGGAACTGAGTTCAAAAATCTGGTTGATGACCTCGTCCTTGTGCGCGCTGCGGTAGAGCACGCGGCGGTCCGAGCCGTCTACCCACTCTTTCTGCTTGCTCAGGTAGTGGCCGTTCTGGTTCTGGATGACGTAGAGGGTATCCATAGGTAACTGTTTATCTGACTCTGCTGTTGATCGGTGTCGGTTGCTGCTGGCGCCTATTTTCGCCAATGCGGGCGGCGCGGTAAACAGCGCTCACTCGCCCAGCAGCAGGTCCTTGGCGCGGTTGATCTGGCTGGCGAGGAAGTCGCTGCCGCCGCGGTCCGGGTGCAGTTTCTGCATCAGGCGGCGATGGGCGTCGACGATGTCCTCGCGGCTGGCGCCCTCCTTGAGGCCGAGGATGTCCAGCGCCTGCTGGCGGTTCATCTCGCTGTCGTTGTCGGTGCCGCTGGCCGGTTGCTCCCAGTCGTCGCCGAAGCGGTGGCGCAGGTAGTTGAGCAGCAGCTGGGTGGCGTCACTGTCGCGTTGTTGGCAGTAGGCCAGCAGTTGTTTGAGGTCGGCCATCTCCAGCGCGTCCAGCGCCATGCCGGCAAAGGGGCCGCTCTTGACCTCGCCGCGCAGCTGGCCGGAATCGTGGTCCATCACCATGTGCAGGGTGTCGGTGTGTACCTCCGAGCTGTTGCCGGTGCTGGCGCTGCGGGCGGCGGCCTGGGCCTTGCGCTGCCAGTGAATAAAGGGCAACAGTTTGAGCGCCACTGGCAGCAGCTGGCGCAGAAAGGGTAGCGCCGCGCCGATCAGCGCGCCCAGCCAGTGCACGCGTCCGGTGAGCGCCAGCAGAATCAGCGCGCTGGCCACCAGGCTGAGCACTAGGGTGAAGGTGTAGCGGCGACGCAGGGCGGGGGGCTTGCCCTTGATGTTTTGTACAAACCAGACGATGGCGAACACCACCGCCACCGCCAGTAACAGACGAACTAACAAATTACCGCTTCCCGATCAGAGTTGTGTGAGCAGCTGTCTGGCGCAGGGGGAGTCCAGTGTTTTCAGGGCCGCCTTGCCGCCGCTGGCATATGTTGCCACGGCGCGCAGCAGTTCGGCCAGTTGCTCGGCGCTATTAGCGTCGAAACGCGCGTAGGCACCGCCGCTGAGTGAGGCCATCTGTTGCAGGGCGTTGGCAACGGCGGGGTCGTTGCCCTCCTGAAACAGGAATAGCGGTGTGCGCCGCAGGCCGCACTCGCCGGCCAGCTGACACAGGCTGTCGACAGATTCCTCAATGGCGTCGCCCACAAACACCAGCGCATCCACCGTCTCGCGCCGGGTCTCGGCGAGCGCGTGGCGCAGCAGGGTGCCGATCTGGGTGAAGCCGCCCAGGCAGCGCACGCCGGTCATTTGGGTTTTCAGCCGCGCTGGCTCGCGATACCAGGGCGAGGCTGAGAATTCATGAAAGCCGCGGTAGTAGCAGAGCTGGATGTCGAGGCCGCCCAGTTGCTCGGCGGTGGTGAACATCTCGCCGTGCAGGGCGCAGGCGCGATCCCAGCTGGGCTGGCGGCTGGCGGTGGCGTCCAGCGCGAAGATGAGCCGCCCGCGGCGGCGCGGCGCGCTGTCGCTGCGCGCCGGCAACTGCTCGGCACGGCGCACAAAGGCGTCAATGGCGCTGCGCGACGAGCGCTTGTCCGGCAGTTTGTCGGCCACGTGGGTATCCTCCCTTTGATCAGTATATCGCTGTCAGCAGCTGGAGGGCTCCTGCGCAAGCCCCCGCCTGGCTGGCCCCCAGTATTGACTGGTTCACAACACCGTCCCGGGGCTCTGTGCTAAAGTGCCGCCTATCCAGAGCAAGGCAAAACAATAATAATGCAAGCAGTAGTAGCAACTGGGCATACTATGCACCACCGGGCGTATTCCAATGGTCACCGGCAGACCCTGTTCCAGACCCTGCACCACAAGGAGCAGGAGGGCGGCAGCGATTGGGATCAGGTGTTCACGCTGATGCGTCGCGGCGAGAAGGCCGCGGCCAATGCCGATCTCGAAGAGCTGGCCGGCAAGTTCGCCTCGGGGCGGGCGCTGGTCATCGACGAGCTGAAAAAGGGCGGGCAGTTCCTCGACTGGGAGCTGCAGTTCATGCAATTGGGCATGGCGGTGGGCGACCTCTCCGGCATCTACCGGCGCATCGCCGAGCACTACGCGCTGTTGAATTCGCTGTTCGCCGAGCTGCGTCGCCAGTTGTGGCTGCCGTTGACGCTGCTGCTGGCACTGGTGTGGGGGTTGCCGGCGCTGGCCTATAGCGCCGGTAAAATAAGCCTGTATATGGCGCTGGGCAACGCCCTGATCACCCTGATTCCGGTGTTGCTGGTGGCGGTATTGGCGCCGCTGCTGCTGACCGCCTATCGGGTGGGCTGGCTGTCGTCATCGACTGCCTACCGCCTGCCCCGTATTGGTGCGCTATTGGCGCGCTACCAGACCTATCACTACCTGAGCCACCTGAGTATGTGTATCGCCGCCGGCTTCACCCTGGGGCAGTCGCTCAAGCAGGCGGCGCGGCGCATGCCCGAAAGCCCGGCCAAGGCCCGCTTCGCGGCGGTGTCGCGGGCGGTGGAGGGCGGTGCGCGCCTGGGTCAGGCGCTGGAAGACAGCGGCATTCTGCGCGGGGTGGCGGTGCCGCCGCCGGCGCCCGGCGCCACCGCCCAGGACGCCCAGCTGCAGCTGACCGCGGCGGTGTACCAGAGCTGCCTGGAAGAGATGGGCTTCTGGGTGCGCAGCCTGCCGTGGCTGCTGCTGGGGTTGGTGCCCTTTGTTATCGTGGTTAATGCCGTTTCGCTGTAGTCGGGGCGGCGTTTGCGGGGCTGGCTTGGCCGGTGGCCGGCGCGCCTTCCAGCGAGGCCAGTTCCTGTAAGTAGTGGCGGCGGCCCTGCAGCTCGCGGCGAATGGCCAGGCGCTCGCCCAGCGTGCGCCACTCACCGGCCTGCAGCAGTTCCAGCAGCTTGCGGCTGCACAGGTTTTTGACATCGGCGTTGCCGGTTTGCGTTCTCATCATCGTCTCCTTCCTCTCTATTCTTAG
>JBFHRT010000172.1:0-5146 GCA_041591575.1 Spongiibacteraceae bacterium | reverse complement strand
TGAGACAGGCCGCAACGGTGAGCGTGCTGACAAACGCCACCATCAGATTGGCTGAGGCCGTATTGGTGAGCGTTATCCGCTGCCAACCGCTCACCACTCCATCAGCGGCGACAAACAGGCTTGTCACGGCCAGCACCAGCACCAACCAGATCATCCCCCAGCGCTGACTGACGAGAATAAAGGCCACCACCGGAATGATGATCAGAACATGCACGATGCCACTGGCGGCGATGCCACCGGTGATCGCGGTCAATGCCACCGCACTGAGAAACACCTGCGAACAGAACAGATTGCCCACCAGGGAAAAGGAGCCGGTCCTGCGAAACAGCCAGGCCAGAGCCAAATAGAACGCGGTTATGCCGAACAGCAGGCCGTGCCCGCGGCTCATCTCACCGTTTGGCAGACTGCGCGACAACAGCAGCGGCACATTGAGCAGCAGCAGGAGCACAGCATTGGCCAGTAGAATACCCACCAGCGTGCGTGCGCGGGTGCGCTCGCCAAGCTCTTTGCCCAGGCGCGGAGGCACAAATTGGTCAACAATGCTGAGTATCAAGGGGCGCTCCCCATGAACAGTCATCTGAGTATGGCGCTGCCTGTATACTCCGGCAAGCGCCACTCCTGGCACCCGCGCCTGCCGAAGGCGACTACTGCGCCATCAGGCTGCCAGCCGAACCCCGCCATTAGAATCCGTCAATATACTTACACCTAACCCAGGGCTTGTATTAGCAGCGCCGCTGCGCACCGCTATCCTGCCGGCATTAGGCCGGCTAGAATGCCCAGCAAACAACATCCTCAATGAATGGATAGCAATGCATACCACCGCCTGGGCAGAAATCCGGCTGGACGCCCTTCTCAACAACCTGCGCTGCGCACGTCAGCTGGCGCCCCACTCCCAGCTGATGGCCATGATCAAGGCTGACGCCTACGGACACGGCCTGTTACCCGCCGCGCGCGCGCTACGCGATTGCGCCGATGGCGTCGCCGTGGCCCGGCTGGACGAGGCACTGGCACTGCGCGAAGACGGCTTCGACGGCGTCATTTTGCTGCTGGGCACCCAGCTTAACGACAGCGAACTGGAACTGTGCGCCAGCCATGAACTGGCCCTGGTGGTACACAGCCTGGCCCAGGCCCGCCAGCTTAGCGCCTGCCAGCTATCGCGTCCGCTGGCAGTGTGGCTAAAGCTGAATACCGGCATGAATCGCCTGGGCCTGGAACCGCAACATTTCCGCCAGGCTCACCCACTGCTGCAGCACTCGGCCAACGTCTCCAGTTGCGTGCACATGACCCACTTCAGCTGCGCCGACAATGCTGGCAGCGCCACCACCGCCGAGCAGATCACCCGTTTGCGGACCCTCAGCGCCGAATTGGGGGACTACCCCCTCAGCATGGCTAACTCCGCCGGCCTGATTGCCCACCCCGACAGCCGCAGCCAGTGGATTCGCCCGGGCATTATGCTCTACGGCGACAACCCGGTGGCCGGTGAGCATCCCCTGCCCCTGCGCCAGGTGATGCAGCTCAAAGCGAGAGTCATTGCCCTGCACCAGCTGCGCGCGGGTGAAAGCGTCGGCTACCACCGCACCTGGCAGGCCCGGCGCGACAGCCGCATCGCGGTGCTGGGCATTGGCTACGGCGACGGCTACCCCCGACACGCGCCCAACGGCACGCCGGTATTGATTCACGGCGAGCGCGCGGCGCTGGCGGGACGGGTGTCGATGGACATTGTCAGCGTGGATATCACCGACCTCAGCAGCACGGTGCAGCTGGGCGACGAGGCATTGCTGTGGGGTGAGGGGCTGCCGGCAGCGGAAATCGCCGAGCTCGCCGGCACCATCAGCTACGAGCTGTTTACCGGAGTGACGGCGCGGGTACCGCGGATTTATCAGTGGCCCTGAGACAACTACAAACACGGCTTATTCATTGCGAGGAAGCCCAGCGCTGGCGCTGGGATGATGTGGCAATCTCCCGGCACGGGCACTTCGCTCGCAGAGATCGCCACGTCGCTGCGCTCCTCGCGATGACGCAAAACCTGGACCAGCGTGCGGCAATACGGGGATAAATCCGCAGCTACAAACTCAGCCTCGTCATTGCGAAAAGCCCCAGCGCTGGCGCTGGGGTGACCCGGCAATCTCCTGGCACCGGCACATCGCTCATGGAGATCGCCGCGTCGCTACGCTCCTCGCGATGACGTGAAGCCGAGATCAGCGAGCGGCAAATTGCGGATCAATCCGCAACTACTCGGCGCGGATTAACGCTCCACTGCCGCCTCGCGACCGCCATTCAAGGCGGCACGGGTCAGGCCAAACACCACCGGGCTCAGCAGCAGCAGCGCGATCAAGTTGGGAATTGCCATCAGCGCATTGAGGGTATCGGCCAGCAGCCAGATAAAGCCCAGCTTGGCCAGCGCCCCCAGCGGAATCGCCGCCACCCACAGCAGGCGGAACACCGGCACGCCGCGGGTGCCAAACAAGTAGACCACGCATCGCTCGCAGTAGTAACTCCAGCCCAGCATGGTGGTAAAGGCAAACAGCACCAGCCCCACCGACACGATGTAGTGGCCGCCCGGCAGCGCCGCGTCGTAGGCCATGGCCGACAGCGGCGCGCCGCTTTCGCCCGAGGTCCAGCTGCCGCTGAGCAATATCACCAGGCCGGTGACGCTGCACACCACCAGGGTGTCGATAAAGGTGCCCAGCATCGCCACCATCCCCTGCTGCACCGGGCTGTTGGTGCGCGCCGCGGCGTGAGCGATGGGGGCACTACCCAGCCCCGCCTCGTTGGAGAAGATACCCCGCGCCACACCAAAGCGGATTGCCGCCCACACACTGGCGCCGGCAAAGCCACCGGTGGCGGCGGTACCGGTAAAGGCATCACTCAGCACCAGTGCAATCATTGCCGGCAGCTCTGCGGCATTGAGCAGCAACACCAGCAGACCCGCCAGCAGGTAGGCAATGGCCATAAATGGCACCAGAAAACCGGCCACTTCGGCGATGCGGCGAACGCCGCCGAGAATGACCAGGCCCACTGCCAGCACCAGCGCCAGGCCGGTGACCCAGGGCGCGATGCCAAAACTGCTGTTGAGGGCATCAGCCACCGAATTGGCCTGTACGCCGTTGCCAATGCCAAAGCCCGCCATCGCGCCAAACAGCGCGAACGCCGTGCCCAGCCAGTGCCAGCGGCGCGACAGGCCGTTCTTGATGTAGTACATGGGGCCGCCGCTGTAACTGCCGTCGTCGTTGACCTCCCGGTATTTCACTGCCAGCACCGCCTCGGCGTACTTGGTGGCCATGCCCACCAGCGCTGTACACCACATCCAGAACAGCGCACCGGGGCCGCCGATGGCAATGGCGGTAGCAACACCCGCGATATTACCGGTGCCGATGGTAGCCGACAGCGAGGTCATCAGCGCCTGAAACGGCGAGATTTCGCCGGCCTCAGAATCGGGTTTGCGCCCACGCAGCAGCAGGCGGAAGGCGGCGCCGATGGAACGCAGTGGCATCGCCCGCAGACCCAGCATCAGGTAGGCGCCGGTACCCAGAATCAGCAACAGCATCAGCGGGCCCCAGACGACGCCATTGATGGCGGCAACAGCGTTTTGCAAAAATTCCATGGCTCAAATCCTGTAGCGTGCGCCGCGCGCACCGATTGTTATTGCGACCGCAGGCGGCCCTCATCCATAGCACCGGGTAGCTTAGGCTGGGCGAAGGTATGCCAACTCCTCGCGCTGGGGAAACAGCCCAAACACACCGCCGGTATGGATAAAGACGATGTCGCCGCCGTCGCCGAAGCGGCCGCGGCGCAGCTCTTCCTGCAGGCCGTGAAAGGCCTTGCCCGAGTACACCGGGTCGAGCACGATGCCCTCCAGCCGCGTCAGCTCGGCGATGGTATCGAACACCTCGCGGGTAGCGCGGGCATAGCCCGGCCCGACGTAGCCGTCGATGACGCGCACGTCCAGCGCCGCGGTGTCGATATCGAGTTGATAACGCCGCCGCCAGTCGTCCAGATCTTTCGCCACCTTGTTGAGAAACCACTGCTCGTCGTCACAGACATTGATACCCCACACCTGCGCACCCAACGCAAACAACGCGGCGCCGGCGGTGAGCCCGGCCTGGGTGCCACCGGAGCCGGTAGCAGTGACGATATGCTCCGGCGCGATGCCTGCGCCGGCAAAATCCGCTTTCAGCTCCTCACAGGCCATCACGTAGCCCCATACGCCAATGGCATCCGAAGCGCCGGTGGGCACGACAAAGGCCTTGCGCCCAGCCGCCCCATAGCGCACCCGGCACTGCTCTAGTTTGTCGTCCAAGGTCGCCTGATACTCGGCGGCAGGGTAGGTTTCGATACTGGCGCCCGCCAGCCGGTCCAGCAGCAGGTTGCCGTCGGCGATCCCATCCGGCTCCCCTCGCAGTATCAGGTGACAGTGCAGGCCCAGCTGGGCACACAGCAATGCGGTGGCACGGCAGTGGTTGGACTGCAGCCCACCGCAGGTGATCACGGTATCGCAGTCCTCGGCGCGCGCCTGCGCCAGGGTGAACTCCAGCTTGCGCACTTTGTTGCCAGACAGCACGCTGCCGGTAAGATCGTCGCGTTTAATCCAGATACGCGGGCCACCCAAGCGCTCAGAAATGCGGTCCAGTGGCTGTAGCGGGGTCGGTAATTGCGCCAGAGCCAAGCGCTGGGGAATATTGAGAGCAGGCATCGTTATTGTTGTTGCTCCGCTTTACCGTTGTCATTGCTCCGCGCCATTGCGGCGGCCCGCGCCGGGCCACCACAATGTCACGGTATGTCCGCTGGGTTAGCCGGATCAGATCGACTTGATGGTGCCCTTGGGCAATACCGCGTGTACCGCCACTTTCTGAAACTTCAGTTCCACATTGTCAGATACCTGCAGCACCACCAGCTTGTCGTCCAGCTTGACCACCTTGCCGAGAATACCACCGTTGGTGACCACTTCGTCGCCCTTGGCCAGGTTCGCCACCATATCGGTGTGCTCTTTCTGGCGCTTGCGCTGGGGGCGAATGGCAATGAAGTAAAACAGTACAAACAGCAGGATCAGAAAGCCGATCTGAAACAGTTCACCGCCAGCGGGGGGCTGACCGGCGGCCTGGGCATGTGCGGCGGGGATGAAAAAGCTCATTTAGGGGTCCTTAAC
>JBFHRT010000171.1:0-5154 GCA_041591575.1 Spongiibacteraceae bacterium | reverse complement strand
GCACTGCACGGCCTTTGCTGCCAATGCCTAGCCATCAATACAGCAGCCCCGACTCCTTGATTACCGGCGCCAGGGTCCAGTGTTCGCGCTCCCCCGGCACCCGGTAGAAACCCGCTGCCGCCAGCGCGCCGCCGTCCACGTGCAGTGTGGTGCCGGTGACCCAGGACGACAGCGACGAGGCAAGAAACAGCGCCGCGCCGGCGACATCCCGCGGCTGGCCGTAGCGGCCCAGCGGATTCCAATAGGGCCACAACCCCATGTACTGGGGCTTGGTAAACGCGGCCGGCTGCACCTGCTCGGTCTCGGTGGTCTCGGGGGCGATGGCGTTGACGCGGATCTGTCGCGGCGCGAATTCCAGCGCCAGGCTGCGCACCAGGCCGGCGATGGCGGACTTGAAGGCGGCGTACACCGCGCAGTTGGGAATGCCGCGAAAGCCCTCGATGGAAGAGATATTGATGACGCTGCCGCCCTCGCCGCCACGGATCATCGACGGCACAAACACCCGGGTACAGGCCAGCAGCTGGCGCAGGTTGATGTCGTAGAGGGCGTCCCAGTCGGACTCGTCGCTGTCGAGAAAGGGTTTGACCTTGCCGAGAAAATCGCCGACGTTGTTGACCAGAATGTCCACCTCGCCGTACTCGGCGATGACCCGCTCCCTGGCCTGCTCGA
The DNA here is from genome assembly GCA_041591575.1 of Spongiibacteraceae bacterium. GTDB lineage: Bacteria > Pseudomonadota > Gammaproteobacteria > Pseudomonadales > Spongiibacteraceae > JBFHRT01. Next base: position 4,485 of record JBFHRT010000171.1, on the reverse strand, counting down.
TGGCGGCGCGCTCGGTGACATCGGCCTCGCAGAGAATCGCCTGACCGCCGTTTTCGCGGATGCCCTACACGGTGTCGCGGGCCTTGTCCACCTGCTTGTCCACCACCGCCACCCAGGCGCCGTAGTGAGCAAAGGTCTCGGCGATGGCGCGACCGATGCCGGCGCCGCCGCCGGTGACCACCGCCGTCTTGCCCGCCAGCGAGATGTCGTTGTACTCGATCACGCCCGCACTCTCCTCTTGCAATGTCCTTTCAGGGGGGGTCTGCTTTACTCGCCTCGGTACCGGCCAACAGCCGCTGCTTGGCCTGTTCGAATTCCTCGGCGCTGAGCACGCCCTCGTCGCGCAATGCCTGCAGTCGTCGCAGCTGCCCCGCCAAATCCGCCGCCGCGGCCGGCCCGGTTTGCGCATCCACAGCGGCGTCCTTGTCAACAAAACCCAGCCACTGGCCGAGCTTGCGAAACAGCGCGTGCACGCCGCGCCACAACCGCGGCAACAGCCAGGCTAGCAGCAGCAGAAACAGTAGCAGCAAGACGAGAAACAATACCGGGTGGGTCAGCGCCGTCCACAGACCGGCGATCACCAGCAGATCCTCGGCGAAGGAGGCGGTCCAGTTGCTCACCGGCTCCGGCGAGGTATTGATCAGCACCCGGCTGCCGGCCTTGGCGGCGTGGCTGGCGGCGCTCAGCGAGCCGCCCACCAGGCCGGCGGCCACCTGCATGGCCGGGCCGACCTCACCCACCGCGCCGGCGGCCAGCACGGCGCCGGCAGGGATGCGGATAAAGGTGTGAATGGCGTCCCAGCCGGTGTCAACGCCGGGGGTCTTGTCGGCAAAGAATTCCAGGCTGTACATCATGCCGGCAGCGGCAATCACCATGGGATCCTGCACCACCTGCAGCGACTCGGGCAGGACGATATTGCCGGTGACTCCGCCCAGCCCCAGCACCAGCACCGCGGCATAAAGATTGAGACCGCTGGCCCAGCCCACCCCCATGGTCAGCGCGATCACGCTGATCAGTTGATCGTATTCGCCCACTCAGAATTCCTATCGACAGCACTAGTTCTCAGTGTAGCGGCAAGCGGGCACGGGCGGCCATATCGTCGCCTGCGGCGATTCGGCACTATTGCCAGGTGAACGGAAACAGCGGAGGCGGCCGCGTCGCCGTCAGGGCTGCCGGGAGGAGTTAAATTCGCGCGTAACGCACCTGCTGCCAGAACCACAGCACCAGCACCACGGTGCTCCACTCGAAGGCCAGCGCGCCGATGGTGTAGCCGCTAATATGGCCGTCGATGGCCGCCGCCAGGCTGCGCGACAATGCCAGTCCGCCCACCACAAACAGCTGCAGGTACAGTGCGTGGGCCACGAAGGCCGGCCGCAACAGTGCCAGCAGCGCGCTCAGGCCCACCGCAATCTGCAGGCCGCCGTACATGGCGCGCAGCTCCACCGCAGCGGTGGCATTCTGGGCGGCGACGCCGGCGAAGGATTCCAGAATGGCCGGATTGAGAAAGCAGTACGCGCCGTAGGGGGTCCATACCAGCGCCAGGTAGGCGAGAAAGAATCGCAGGGCCATGATCGGGCTCCATCTTGTGATTATGCTGCCGATACTGTGCCATTGTGGCCGCCAGCTCAAGTCACCCGCGCAAATATTGACCGTTTAAAGCAGTCCTGCGACCGCATCGGCCAACGCCTTGGCGGCGCCCGCGGGGTTTACTGTGTGCAGTCACAGGAGTTTTTACCATGAGCCAGAGTCAATCGCAGCAGCCCTTTCCCCTCAACCCCGACTTTGGGCGCGGCTGCTACCGCCGCCGCATCCGCCTGCGCGCGCTGCCGGGACGGGTGGAGGCCGAGCTGGAAGACAGCAATCACGGTCTGCGCTGCGCCATCGACCACGACGGCCAGCGCGTCACCGGCGTCGAGTCCGAGACCCTGCGGGTACCCTTCAGCACCTGCAGCGGTGCCAGCGAACCGCTGCGGGCGCTGATCGGTGTCGAGCTGTCGCTGCAACCGCGCGCCATTGCCGAGGCAGTGAATCCACGCGCCAACTGCACCCACCTCTACGACCTGGCGCTGCTGGCCATTGCCCACGGCCACCGCAACGCAGGCGGCGGCCCCTCGTCACGCAATTATGAGTTGCGGGTGGACGATGAACACGACGGCCCCAGTGACGCCATGGTGTGGCTCGACGGTGAATTGATACACCACTGGTGCGCCGCCGACTGGACCATCGCCAGCCCCGCCGAACTCAGCGACAAACCGCTGTATAAGGGCTTTGCCGCCTGGGCCAACGACGAATTCGACGGCGATGCCCGCGAGGCCGCCTTTGTGCTGCACAAGGGCTACTTCGTCGCCAGCGCCCGTCGCTACGACCTCAATGCCGCCGCCGGTCAGGCGGCCACCGCCCATATGTACCTGCCGGGAGTGTGCCACTCCTATTCACCGGGCATTGTGGAACAGGCGGTGCGGCTGGAAAATTCGGTGCGCGACTTCAGTGACTGCCCGGAGCAGCTGCTGCGTTTTGGCTGAAAAACGCGCTAGACGCTGGACGGGAGACGGGAGACGGGAGACGGGAGACGCTAAAAGCTCGGGCCGGAGGTCTGAGGTCTGACGTCGGACGTCTGACGCTGAACGGCAACAGCCAACGGCGGTGCGCGCGGCGCACCCAAAGGCCATTCACATCGCCGCGTAGGCCCGCATAAGCGAAGCGTTGCGGGCGACAGGCATCGCGGTGATCACCTGAGCACACTGCCCTTCTGAATAGAGATTGCCGCGTCGCTTCGCTCCTCGCAATGACAAGGTAGTTATTAGCGCCGGGGCATTTACCGGTACGGTCATTGCGAGGAGCTGGACCGCGTTGTCCAGCGGTCCGGCGACGCGGCAATCTCCATCCGCGTGGCAGAGGCTCCAGGAGCGCTCCTCGCAATCTCGGAGCGCGCTCAGGGAACCGTATAAAACCGAAACTCGGCGCGCTGACGGTAGACCTCACCGGGTCGCAGCACGGTGCTGGGAAAATGCGGATGATGGGGCGCATCGGGAAAGTGCTGGGTTTCCAGACACAGCGCCGAGCGCCGGCCGTAGACGGCGCCGCCCTTGCCGACCACCCCCTCATGCAGGAAATTACCGGCGTAGAACTGCAGCCCCGGCTGGGTGGCCCACAGCTCCAGTGCGCGCCCGCTGTCGGGTTCTTCCAGCCGCGCCACCGGCGCCAGCTCGCCCTCGCTTTTGTCCACCACCCAGTTGTGGTCATAGCCGCCAGCCAGGCGCAACTGCTCGTCGTCGGCGTCAATGCGCGCGCCCACCGCGGCCAGTTCACGAAAATCCAGCGGAGTGCCGGCCACCGCGTGCAACTCGCCGGTGGGCACAACATCGGCAGTGACCGGGGTGAAACGACTGGCGAACAGCTGCAGGCGGTGGTCGAGGATATCGCCGCAGCCGGCGCCGCGCAGGTTAAAGTAGCTGTGCTGCGTGAGGTTTACCAGGGTGGGGCGATCGCAGCGAGCCTGGTAATCGACGCAAAAGCGATTGTCAGGGGTCAGCGTGTACACCACCTCCACTTCGAGATTGCCAGGATAGCCCTCTTCGCCATCGGCGCTGCGATAGCTCAGGCGCAGACCGGCGCCGTCGTCGTTGCAGAAGGGCTCTTCGCGCCACAGGCGTGCGTCAAAACCGCGGGCACCGCCGTGCAGGTGGCTGCTGCCGATATTGGCCAGCAGCGGGTAGTGGCGGCCGTCCAGTTCAAACCCGGCATGGGCAATACGGTTGGCACAGCGGCCGATGACACCACCGATATGCTGGTCGTTGCGCTGCTCGTAATCCGCCAGGCGATCAAAGCCGAGTACCACGTCGGCGAGCTGGCCTTCTCGGTCTGGCAGCCACAGCGACTGCAGCACCGCGCCAAAGGGGCAGAGCGCCACCGTCACGCCGGCATCGTTACCAAATCGATACAAAGCCACTTCGCGGCCGTCGGCGAGGCGGCCGAATGGCCTGCTGTCACTGTGCATATAGGCTCCTCGCGCTGCAGCTAGGCAGCAGCGCTCACTGCGATAGGATCAACATCCAACGGCTCTGTTCAACAATGATGCAGTCGTGCAACAGGCAATCCGTACACGCTCCGCTCCAGCGTAACGGCGCGGGGCAAGACATTGAGCTAAACCAGGCATAGGGGTAAATACGTATATCGACGGTGAGGGGCTTTGACTAATCTAACAACTCGAGACTACACGGTCTCCTCGTAGCACCCCCTCTTCAAGCACCCGCACGGGTGCTTTTTTTATGCCCCGCATTTATTGCCGTCGATGCAACTGCCGTTTTTGCCAGGGGCGATGACGCGACTGCCAAGCAGAAAAACCGCTATCACCGTAGGGGTAATTACGCATAGGTCGGCGGCGTCGGTTCACCTAGTATTAAACACAGACATCCACGGTCTCCTCGTAGCACCCCACTTCAAGCACCCGCAAGGGTGCTTTTTTATTGCAACCCCAAACAAGCG
>JBFHRT010000170.1:0-5186 GCA_041591575.1 Spongiibacteraceae bacterium | reverse complement strand
GTGCGAGGGCATCAGCGGTTTTCGTCACCTCAACGGCTTTCCCGGCGAGGCGCCGGTGCGGCCCAACCTCAGCATCGGCGACTCCATCGCCAGCCTGCACGCGGTGATCGGCATTCTGATGGCGCTGACCGCCAGGCTGCGCGGGCGCAGTGCCGGCCAGGTGGTGGACGTGGCGCTGTACGAGTCCATGTTCAACCTGCTGGAGGCGGTGGTGCCCGAGTACTCGGGTGCCGGCGTGGTGCGCCAGCCCGCCGGCACCACCGTCACCGGCATCGTGCCCACCAACACCTACCGCTGCGGCGACGGCAAGTACGTGGTGATCGGCGGCAACGGCGATTCCATCTTCAAACGGCTGATGAGCGCCATCGGCCGCGACGACTGCGCCGACAACCCCGCCATGGCCGACAATGCCGGCCGCGTGCAGCACCAGGCCGAGATCGACGGCACCATCGCCGTCTGGTGCGCGGCGCGGCCATCTCGAGAGGTGATCACCACCCTGGAACAGGCGCGGGTGCCGGTCGGCCCCATTTACGACGTGGCGGACATGGCCGCCGACCCCCACTTCCGCGCCCGCGGCCTGTTCGAATCGGTCGACATCGACGGCGAACCACTGGAGATTCCCGCCATCACCCCCAAGCTGTCCGCTACCCCCGGCGCCACCCGTTGGCCGGGACCCAAAGTCGGCGAGCACGGTGAGGCGCTGCTGCGCGAGCTGCTGGGCAAAACGGAAAGTGACATCGGCGCGCTGCGCGCGGCGGGCGTGCTGGCATAAGCCGCGGCGCTCCAGGCAGCCCAGCAGGAGCTTTTGTGGTGCGCACGGCGCACCCTACCCCGATCGTTACCTTGCCGTGTGGCGATGGCGGTGCTGTAATTCCTGAAAGCGCGCGACATTCAAGCCGCGGCGCAAGGACCGGCTATGAGTTCGGAGTCCGACACCAAAAGCGCGTCAACGCTACCCGACGACGTGCTAATCATTCTCGCGGTCAAAGACGTGGTGCTTTTTCCGCGCGCGGTGTCCTATATCGCGGTAGGCCGGCCACCGTCGCTGGCCGCTGCCCAGGAGGCCATTACCCACCGCCGCCGACTGGGTCTGCTGCTGCAGCGCGACGAGCACAACGAAAACCCCGGTCCCCAGGATCTCTACAGCATCGGTACCGTCGCCACGGTGATCCGCCACATGGAGGCACCGGACGGCATGCTGCACCTGCTGTGCCGGGGCGAACAGCGCTTCCGGGTGGTGGATTTCCTGCACGGCCTGCCCTTCACCGCCGTTCGCTACCAGCTGATAGCCGAACCCGAATCGTCTGACGCCTCCATTGAGGCGCGCGTGATCTATCTCAAGCAGCAGGCACTGGAGGCGGTGGAGGCGCTGTCGCAGACACCACCGGAATTTCCCTCGGCGCTCAAGAAAATCGATTCGCCGGCGGCGCTGGCTGACTTTGTCGCCGGGGTGTTTGATTTCAAACCGGAACACAAGCAGTTGGTATTGGAAACCGTGGAGCTGCGGCCGCGGCTGGACCGGGTGATCGATCTGCTGGCCCACCAGCTTGAGGTGATGAAACTGTCGCGGGAGGTGGGCCAGCAGACCCGCGAACATATCGACCAGTACCAGCGCGAATACTTCCTGCGTGAACAGCTCAAGACCATCCGTGAGGAGCTGGGCGAGGACGGCGGCGCCATGGAGGTGGAGGAACTGCGCGAGGCCATCGCCAAGGCCGGCATGCCCGAGGAGGCGCGCAGCCAGTGCGAGCGCGAACTGGCGCGGCTGGAAGCCATGCCCGAGGCCTCTACCGAGTTCGCCATGGTGCGCAGCTACCTGGACTGGATGCTGGCCATGCCCTGGGCGATATGCGACGCCGAGACCATTGATATCGCCAGCGCCCGCCAGATTCTCGACCAGGACCACTACGGCCTCGACAAAATCAAGCGGCGCATTCTCGAATACCTGGCGGTGCGCAAGCTCAGCCGCGATGGCCACAGCCCGATTCTCTGCTTTGTCGGCCCGCCCGGCGTCGGCAAGACCTCGCTGGGCCAGAGCATCGCCCGCGCGCTGGGACTCAAGTTCGTGCGTGCCAGCCTCGGCGGCGTGCACGACGAGGCCGAAATCCGCGGCCACCGCCGCACCTATATCGGCGCCCTGCCCGGCACCATCCTGCAGAAAATCCGCAAGGCCGGCAGCCGCAACCCGGTGTTCATGCTCGATGAGCTGGACAAACTCGGCGCCGGCTTTCACGGCGACCCGGCGTCGGCGCTGCTGGAGGTGCTGGACCCGGAGCAGAACCACAGTTTTCAGGACCACTACCTGGACGTGGCCTTCGACCTCGGCCAGGTGTTTTTCATCGGCACCGCCAACCTGCTGGAAAACGTGCCGGAACCACTGCGCGACCGCATGGAGGTGATCGAGCTGGCCGGCTACACCGCCGACGAGAAACTGCAGATTGCCCGGCGCTACCTGTTTCCGCGCCAGCTCGACGCCAGCGGGCTCGACGCCGAGCGGGTGAGCGTGAGCGATGCCGCCCTCGCCGCGCTGATCGAGGGCTACACCCGCGAGGCCGGCGTGCGCCACCTGGAACGGGAGATCGGCGCGCTGCTGCGCCATGTCGCGATGCGCGTCGCCGAGGGCGAGACCGGCCCCTTTGCGCTGGACGACGAGCAGCTGCCGGCCATTCTGGGGCCACCCAAGTTTGAGAGCGAGGTGCGGCTGCGCACCGCCACCCCCGGCGTCGCCACCGGGCTGGCGTGGACACCGATGGGCGGCGACCTGCTGTTTATCGAGGCCAGCTGCGTGCCCGGCAAGGGCAAGCTAATACTCACCGGCAAGCTCGGCGAGGTGATGAAGGAGAGCGCCCAGGCCGCAGTCAGCCTGGCCAAGGCGCGGCTCCAAGCACTGGGCGTGGAGCGGCAGCGGCTGGAGGACAACGACCTGCACATCCACGTACCCGCCGGCGCCATCGCCAAAGACGGCCCCAGCGCCGGCGTCGCTATTCTGGTGGCGGTGGTATCGCTGCTGTCCAACCGCACTGTGCGCGACGATATTGCCATGACCGGCGAGATCAGCCTGCGCGGGCTGGTGCTGCCGGTGGGCGGCATCAAGGAGAAGGTGTTGGCGGCGCTGCGCGCCGGCATCCACACCGTGCTGTTGCCGGCGCGCAACCGCAAGGATCTGGAGGATATTCCGCAAGCGGCGCGCGAGCAGCTGCAGTTTGTGTGGCTAGATGATGTCGATCAGGCGATCGCCACTGCGCTGGCCGAAAAGCCCTGCGTTGTGCCAGCCTCTCGCGACGGCTAATATCCCTGCATAAACTCAACGGGACGTTATGCTATGCGTTATTTTCTCGCCATTGTGCTGCCGCCGCTGGCGGTGTTTCTCTGCGGCAAGCCGGTACAGGGCCTGCTCAACATCATCCTCACCCTGATGGGCTGGGTGCCCGGCGCGGTGCACGCGCTGTTTGTGGTACACAACCATTTCGAAAACCAGCGCGCCGACAAGATCGTCGATGCCCTCAAGAACAGCAAAAAGGACTGAAGCCGTGAACGCCACCCTGCGCAGCCTGGTGCTGCTGATGACCACGCTGTTACTCGCCGCCTGTCAATCCACCTACTACAGCGCCATGGAAAAGGTCGGCGTGCACAAGCGCGACATTCTGGTGGATCGCATCGAGTCCGCCCGCGAGGCCCAGCAGGACGGCCAGCAGCAGTTCAAGAATGCACTGGAACAGTTCCGCTCGGTGGTCAGCGTCGACGGTGGAGAGCTGGAAAAGCAGTACAACAAGCTCAATGCCGCCTATGAAGACAGTGAAGAGGCGGCCGAGGAAATTCGCGAGCGCATCGACAAGGTTGAGGATGTCGCCGAGGACCTGTTCAAGGAATGGCGCAAAGAGCTGGGCCTGTACAGCAATGCGCGGCTGCGCCGCGACAGCGAAAACAAACTGCGCAGCACCGAGCGCGACTACGACCGGCTGATCAACGCCATGCGCGCGGCCGAGCGCAGCATCGAGCCGGTGCTCAACACCCTGCGCGACAACACCCTCTACCTCAAGCACAACCTCAATGCCGCCGCCATCGGCTCACTGCGCGGCGAGCTGCGGCAGGTGGACAGCAGCGTGCAGCAGCTGATCGCGGCGATGGAGCGCGCCATTTCTGAGTCGGATGCCTTTATTCGCAGACTGAATCAGTAGACCGTCCGCAACGCTGCGCGGGATGCACCTTGAGTGAAGTACCCTGATGTTGGATGGTCGCCTATCGCAGAACCAAGGCTGTTCATCATGACTGGCCCGGCAACGCATCAGCAGCCGTCAGCACGCTCTCGGTGAATGGGCTGAAGGCATGCGACAGATCGGTATCGACGGCCCGCACCCCGGACTCGGGATCGAACCAGCGGTCGATATGGGCCCAGTGGTGCGGATGACTCATGTAGGGCCCGGTAAGGTCTTCCAGACTTTCAAATTCCTGCTCCCAGACATAGCTCCAGGCTTCGCCGGTGGCGGAGTTCCACGGCAGTGCCTGCGCCCGGGTCAGCCGCCAGTTGAGGATTTCGGGAATCTGCGCCGGCATGTCCAGCAGGTCCCGCTCGAAGCGTGCCGCCACCGCCGCGTCTGTGGTTGGCAGCAAGCAGAAAAATGCCGTGCGCTTGATGCCATTGCGGAGGCCGGGGCGGCGCAGGCCAGCACCGAGGGTGTCCATGCCCAGCGCGTGGCAGGCGCGACAGGAGCTCGCCAGCAGCGGCGCGATCTGATGTAAGCAAGGCGGATGGCGGCCTTCCTCGTCCGCCGGGACTAAACACACCGCGGTGCGACGATAGCGATGCCACCTGGTAGCCAGGACATCGGTGGCCGGCGCACCAACATCCGGACAAAAAAAGCCGAGCCGGTATCCCGGCTCGGCTTTTGCCTTGCTTGCGAGGCGCTCTATCAGTACTCGAACATTACATCTATACCGTAGCTGCGCGGGTCGCCGAACACGGCGGTGGGCACCAGCGCGTCGAAGTGGGCAATGTAGTATTCCTTGTCTTCCAGATTGCGACCCCAGATCGCGGTGCGCAGGCTGCCACCCAGCAGCGCGATGTCAGACAGGCCAACGCGGGCATTGAGCAGGCCGTAGTCATCGACGATGTAGGTGCCGTTATCCAGCGTGGTTTTGGAAAACTTTTCGTCCTGCCAGGTGTAGCCAAGGTTGGCGCTGAACTC
>JBFHRT010000169.1:0-5271 GCA_041591575.1 Spongiibacteraceae bacterium | reverse complement strand
CCCGCACTACCTGGTCAATGCAGAAGTGCTGCAGATCAAGGTGGCTCAGGGCGCCAAGCCCGGTGAGGGTGGCCAGCTGCCGGGCGGCAAGGTCAACGATCTGATCGCGCGCCTGCGCTATTCCGTGCCCGGCGTCACCCTGATCTCGCCACCGCCGCACCACGACATCTATTCCATCGAGGATCTGGCGCAGCTGATCTTTGACCTCAAGCAGGTCAACCCGCAGGCACTGGTGTCGGTCAAGCTGGTATCCGAGCCCGGCGTTGGCACCATCGCCGCCGGTGTGGCCAAGGCCTATGCCGACCTGATTACCATCTCCGGTTACGACGGCGGCACTGCGGCCAGTCCCATCACCTCTATCCGCTACGCAGGATCGCCCTGGGAGCTGGGTCTGAGTGAAGCCCAACAGACCCTGCGCGCCAATGGCCTGCGCGGCATGGTGCGGGTGCAGACCGACGGCGGTCTCAAGACCGGCCTCGATGTGGTGAAAGCCGCCATCCTCGGCGCCGAGAGCTTTGGCTTCGGCACCACGCCGATGGTGGCGCTGGGCTGTAAATACCTGCGTATCTGTCACCTGAATAACTGTGCTACCGGCGTTGCCACCCAGGAAGAGCGGCTGCGCGATGAGCACTTCATCGGCACCGTGGAAATGGTGGTGAACTTCTTCAAGTTCGTCGCCGAGGAAACCCGCGAGTGGATGGCCTCCATCGGCGTGCGCAGCATCGAGGAACTGATCGGTCGCACCGATCTGCTGCAGGTGATGCCGGCGCAGACCGAGAAGCAGGCACAGCTGGACCTGTCGCCCATCCTGTACAAGGATCCGGCCGCCGAGGGCAAGCCCGAGTTCTGCCAGGTGCCGCTGAACGAGCCCTTCGACAAGGGCGAAAAGGCCGAGCAGATGGTCAGCGCCACCCTGGATGCCATCGAGCACAAGCGCGGCGGCGAATTCAGCTTCACCGTCACCAACTGCGACCGCTCCATCGGTGCGCGCCTGTCCGGTGAAATCGCCAAGCGCTACGGTAACCTGGGCATGGAAGATCAGCCCATCACCCTGCGCCTGAGCGGCACCGTGGGTCAGAGCTTCGGCGTATGGAATGCCGGCGGTCTCAACATGTACCTGGAAGGCGACGCCAACGACTACGTCGGCAAGGGCATGGCCGGCGGCAAGCTGGTGCTGTTCCCGCCGCGCGGCAGCGCCTTCAAGTCCCAGGACACCGCCATCATCGGTAACACCTGCCTGTACGGCGCCACCGGTGGCAAGCTGTTCGCCGCCGGCCGCGCTGGCGAGCGCTTCGGCGTGCGCAACTCCGGCGCCTTTGCCGTGGTTGAGGGTGCCGGTGACCACTGCTGTGAATACATGACTGGCGGCAACATCACCGTACTCGGCCCCACCGGCGTCAACTTCGGTGCCGGCATGACCGGTGGTTTCGCCTACGTGCTGGACCTGCAGAACCACTTCGTCGATCGCTATAACAGCGAGCTGGTGGAGATCTGCCGGGTGAATTCGGAGGCCTTCGAGGCCTACCGCAACCACCTGCGCAGCAATATCAAAGAGTTTGTCGCGGAAACCGGATCGGCCTGGGGACAGGAAATCCTCGACAACTTTGCCGACTACGTCGGCAAGTTCTGGATGGTGAAGCCCAAGGCCGCGAGCCTGAAGAGCCTGCTGGATAACATCCGGCAGCGTCCCGAGTAACGGTTCGCGCAAGCGTTGAGGTAAGAGCGACATGACCGAGCGTCTAGACAACAAGTTTCAGTTTATCGATGTGGGCCGCGCCGATCCCGACAAGAAGGCGATTGAAGTCCGCCGCGGTGAATTCGTCGAGATCTACGAGCCCTTCCGCGAGGAGCAGGTTCAGCACCAGGCACACCGCTGCCTGGATTGCGGTAACCCCTACTGCGAGTGGAAGTGCCCGGTACACAACTTCATTCCCAACTGGCTGCAGCTGGTCAGTGAGGGCAATCTGTTCGAGGCGGCTGAACTCAGCCACCAGACCAACACCCTGCCCGAAGTCTGTGGCCGGGTGTGCCCGCAGGACCGTCTGTGTGAGGGGGCCTGTACCCTGAACGACGGTTTCGGTGCGGTGACCATCGGTGCCACCGAGAAGTACATCACCGACACCGCCCTGGCCATGGGCTGGCGCCCGGACCTGTCCAAGCGCGAGTGGACCGACAAGAAGGTTGCCATCATCGGTGCCGGCCCCGCGGGCCTGGGCTGTGCTGACGTACTGGTGCGCGCCGGCGTCAAGCCGGTGGTGTTCGACCGCTATCCGGAAATCGGCGGCCTGCTGACCTTCGGCATTCCCGAGTTCAAGCTGGAAAAATCGGTGATGGCGCGCCGCCGCGAAGTGTTCGAGGACATGGGCATCGAGTTCCGCCTCAACACCGACGTTGGCAGCGACGTCACCATGGCGCAGCTGTTGGACGAATACGACGCCGTGTTCATGGGCATGGGCACCTACAACTACATGAAGGGCGGCTTCCCCGGCGAGGACCTGCCCGGCGTTTACGACGCCTTGCCCTTCCTGATCTCCAACGTCAATCGCAATCAGGGTTGGGAGAAAGACGCGGCCGAATTCATCAGCGTCGAAGGCAAGCGCGTGGTGGTGCTCGGCGGTGGTGACACCGCCATGGACTGTAACCGCACCTCCATTCGCCAGGGTGCGGAAAGCGTTTCCTGCGCCTACCGCCGCGACGAAGACAACATGCCCGGCTCGCGCCGCGAAGTGGTCAACGCCAAGGAAGAGGGCGTACAGTTCCTGTTCAACCGCCAGCCGGTGGCCATTGTCGGCGGCGACAAGGTCGAAGGCGTCAAGGTGGTTACCACCCAGCTCGGCGAGCCCGACGAGAATGGCCGTCGTCGCCCGGAAGAGATTCCCGGCAGCGAGGAAATCTTGCCCGCCGACGTGGTGCTGATCGCCTTTGGTTTCCGCCCCAGCCCCGCCGACTGGTTCGGCGAGCACGGCATCGACACCAACGGCTGGGATGGCGTGGTCGCAGCCGAGGAGCAGACCTACAAGTTCCAGACCAGCAATCCCAAGGTGTTTGCCGGCGGCGACATGGTGCGCGGTTCCGACCTGGTGGTTACCGCCATCTGGGAAGGCCGTCAGGCGGCGGAAGGGATTCTGGATTACCTGGAAGTCTGAGAGCGCCAGACGCTGGACGGAAGACGGGAGACGCTGTAGGTGCGATTTTAATCGCACAATGTGCGAATGAATTCGCACCTACAAAGGCGGTCCTGCGTTTTGAGACTTCCACTAACAACATAGCGCGGGACGACAGCGCACAGGGCGTTAGCCGTTGGCTTACTTGTGCGTCTTCCGTCTCCCATCAAGCGTCGAGCGTACAATGACTGAGCTGAAGAACGACACCTTCCTGCGCGCGCTGCTGCGCCAGCCCACCGACTACACCCCGGTGTGGATGATGCGCCAGGCCGGCCGCTACCTGCCTGAGTACCGCGCCACCCGCGCCCAGGCCGGCGATTTCATGTCGCTGTGCATGAATCCTCAGCTGGCCTGCGAAGTCACCCTGCAGCCGCTGGAGCGTTACCCGCTGGATGCGGCCATCCTGTTCTCCGACATTCTCACCATTCCCGACGCCATGGGCCTGGGTCTGTACTTCGAGACCGGTGAGGGTCCGCGCTTTCGCAAGACCGTGCGCAGCCAGGCCGATGTCGACGCGCTGCCGGTGCCGGACCCCGAGGCCGATCTGGGCTATGTGATGGATGCGGTGCGCACCATCCGCCGCGAGCTCAACGGCCGTGTGCCGCTGATCGGCTTCTCCGGCAGCCCCTGGACCCTGGCCACCTACATGGTGGAGGGCAGCGGTTCCAAGGACTTCCGTCGCGCCAAGACTCTGGCCTACGACCAGCCGCAGGTGATGCACGCGCTGCTGGACAAGCTGGCCCAGAGCGTCACCAGCTACCTCAACGGCCAGATCCGCGCCGGCGCCCAGGCGGTGCAGATCTTCGACACCTGGGGCGGGGCGCTCAGCGCCAGCGCCTACCGCGAATTCTCGCTGGCCTATATGGAAAAAATCGTCGCCGGCCTGATCCGCGAACACGAGGGCCGCGAGGTGCCTGTGATCCTGTTCACCAAGAACGGTGGCCTGTGGCTGGAGTCGATCGCCGGCAGCGGTTGTAATGCCGTCGGCCTCGACTGGACCATCGACATCGGCGAGGCTCGCCGTCGCATCGGCGACAAAGTGGCGCTGCAGGGCAATATGGACCCGACCATTCTCTACGCCTCGCCGCAGCGTATCCGCGAGGAAGTGGCAAGCATCCTCGCCAGCTTCGGCAGCGGCAGCGGCCATGTGTTCAATCTGGGGCACGGCATCACGCCGGAGGTGGATCCGGCACACGCGGGAGCCTTTATTGAGTGTGTGCGGGAGTTGTCGGAGCCGTATCATCGCTAAGTGCGCAGCGGGAGACGCTGGACGGGAGACGGGAGACGCAAAAAGCGGTCGGACGTCGGAAGTCTGACGTCGGACGCTAACAGCGCGGCTTCGTAGTGTGCACCTACTCGCGTGAACGCCGTTCGTTAACCGTCAGCGAAGCGGTGCGCACGGCGCACCCTACGTACCGCTGACGCTTGAATGTGGCACCGCTTTTTGGGCCCCCTGGGAGGCGCTGAGAAGCGCAGGTCGGCAATGGAAAAAGCGCGAGCACTGTTTGAGTCCCAAAAATCGCGCAGCGATTTTGGTCGAGTTGCGCAGCGCCCATTGCCGACCGAGCATCGCAGGGGACCCGCCGCAGGCGGGCGCCGGATTGGGGGTGCCCTTTCTTTTGGTTACTTTGCTTTGGGCAAGCAAAGAAAAGTAACTCGCCCCCGAAAGGGGGCGAAACCAATCAGAGCGAATTACAGCTATTACCTGCGCTTCGGCGGAAACTCCGCCCAGATCTTATTTACACTCTCATTGACCTTCGCCGCAATCGCCTCCGGCTCGGCTTTGCCGTCCAGATCAAACTGACGCACACCGCGCCAGCTCAGCTTGCGCGTGTCACCGTCCAAAATATCGACGATGATCTGCAGCTGGCGGGTGACGCGGGTACCCCCCAGCGGGAAGCCGATGCCCACTCCCAGGCCGACATTGCCGCTGGCACTGCCCAAGCCAATACTGCCGCGACCGCGGGATTCCGAGGTCTGGGCGCCCTCGCTGACGTAGTAGCGAATCAGGAAGTCGGGTTTGTCGCCGGGAGCGGCGCGGCGGTAGAGGTTGCGCTCCAGCTGCAGAGTCAGCGCCTCGCGGGCGCGCTCGGCAATCAGCGGCCCT
>JBFHRT010000168.1:0-5274 GCA_041591575.1 Spongiibacteraceae bacterium | reverse complement strand
GAGGTCAGCGGGCCGTCGGGTACCTTGATGCTGAAGAACTCCAGCCGGTCCTCGTAGTTGGCGCTGGCGATGGAGTAGGCGCGCAGCAGCGGGCGCGTTTCCTGCTGCAGGCCGACCATGGTGAAGTGACCGTTCTTGAAGCGGAAGCCGGGGTCGCGGCTGGTGGTGAAGGTGAACAGGGTGTCATTCCAGTGATGTACGCTCAACACACGCTCGGTAATCAGGTTGGCCATGGCCGCCTCCTCGCAGTCATTCGTTGTCGCCAGTTGCAGTCACCTTAACGCCGGGCTAACCTATCGGCAAAATGGTTTGTTTAACTATCACTAATCGGTTTTGCTGATATGAGATACACCCTACGCCAACTGGAAGTGTTTCTGGCCGCCGCCCACCATGAGAACGTATCCCGCGCCGCCGAGAGTCTGGCCATGTCGCAATCGGCAGCCAGCAGCGCGCTGCGCGACCTGGAGGGGCAGTTCGATATCCAGCTGTTTGACCGCGTTGGCAAGCGCCTGCAGCTCAACGAACTGGGCCGCATCATCCGCCCCCAGGCCCAGGCACTGCTAGAGCAGTCGCGGGAGCTGGAGCTGGCCCTGCTCAAGCACAGTGATATCGGCCCGCTCAAGGTGGGCGCCACGCTGACCATCGGCAACTACCTGGCGGTGGGCATCATGGCCCGCTTTATGCGCGAGCACCCCAGCGCACGGGTGTCGCTGGAAGTGGCCAATACCGCCGCCATCGCCAGCAAGGTCAGCAACTTCGAGATCGACGTGGGCCTGATCGAGGGTGAACTGCAGCAGAGCGAGCTGGAGGTGATTCCCTGGTGCGGCGACGAGCTGGTGTTCTTCTGCGCGCCCGGCCATCCGCTGGCGAAAAAGCGGCAGCTGAGCGATGAGGACCTGCTGAGCGCCAGCTGGATTCTGCGGGAACCTGGCTCCGGCACCCGCCAGGCCTTCGACCGCGCCATGGCCGGCATCCTGCCGCGGCTATCGGTGCTGCTGGAGCTGCAGCACACCGAGGCCATCAAGCGCGCCGTCACCGCCGGACTGGGGGTGGGCTGCCTGTCGCGGGTGGCGCTGGCCGAGGCTTTTCAGCGCGGCAGCCTGGTGCCGCTAAGCGCCCCGCACCGGGACCTGCACCGCCAGTTCTATTTCATACTGCACCGGCAGAAATACCGCAGCGCCGGCATTGAGTCCTGGTTGCAGCTGTGTCGGGAGATGGCGTAACACCGGTCGGACGTCGGAGGTCGGAGGTCGGACGCGAAACGGGAGACGGGAGACGCAAGAGCGGCGCAACTGACGAACTCGCGCCGTCTACAACCCGGTATTGGTATGCTTGAATAATCACTCGCGGCCGCGGCTGCTAGCAAGCCACTAAGGAGAAATGGATATGCGTCTTCTCAAATCAACCGTTGGCGCCCTGATCGCCGCCCTGTTGAGCGGCTGCGTGGGCCTGCCCGAGGGCCTGAGCGCGGTGAAAAACTTCGAGGCCGAGCGCTACCTGGGCCAGTGGTATGAAATTGCCAGGCTGGACCACCGCTTCGAACGTGGCCTCAGCCGGGTGACCGCCGAGTACTCACGCCGCGACGACGGCGGCATTGCGGTGCGCAACCGCGGCTACGACCGCGCCGCCGGCGAGTGGAAGGAGGCCCAGGGCCGCGCCTATTTTCTCGACGGCGCCGATGTCGGCCGGCTCAAGGTATCCTTCTTCGGACCCTTCTACGCCAGCTACAACATCATCGCGCTGGACGCTGACTACC
This sequence comes from Spongiibacteraceae bacterium, assembly GCA_041591575.1. Classification (GTDB taxonomy): domain Bacteria; phylum Pseudomonadota; class Gammaproteobacteria; order Pseudomonadales; family Spongiibacteraceae; genus JBFHRT01. The sequence goes on along the minus strand of JBFHRT010000168.1, from coordinate 3,518 downwards.
GCCACGCCCTGGTCACCGGCCCCGACCGCGATTACCTGTGGATACTGGCGCGCGAACCGGTACTGCCGGCAGAGACACTGCGGCAGCTGGTGGCCGAGGCCGAGAGCATGGGTTTTGCTACCGACGAGCTGATTTATGTGGAGCAGGACGGCGCGACGCGATAAGCCGGTGCGTCATCGCGAGCCGCGATGTTGGCGGCGTGGCGATCTCCCTGAGTCACTGCCAAGCTGATGGAGATTGCCGCGTCGCCTGCGGCTCCTCGCAATGACCGTAGGGTGCACCGCGCGCACCGCATTTCGCCGTTGATCTTGGCGTCCGACGTCCGACTTCAGACCTCCGACTGCCCTTCCCCCATCAAGGCCTTCAACTCCCGCTCGCGCTCGGAGGCGGCGTGACGCTGGTGGTCCGCCGCCAGCCAGGTGTAGATGGGCGGCAGCACAAACAGGGTGAACAACGTGCCCACCAGCATGCCCACCACGATGACGATACCCAGCGCGAAGCGGCTGCCGGCGCCGGCGCCACTGGCGTGGATCAGCGGGAACAGGCCCACCACCATGGCGCCGGTGGTCATCAGAATGGGGCGCAGGCGCACTGCCGCGGCCTCGGCGATGGCGTCGACCCGGTTCAGCCCCTGCTGGCGCTGCAGCTGGTTGGCGAATTCCACCATCAGGATGCCGTGCTTGCTGATCAGGCCTATCAGGGTGACCAGGCCGATCTGGGTGTAGATATTCAGCGTGCTGTAGCCCAGGTACAGTGGCAGCAGTGCACCGAAGATGGACATGGGCACGCTCACCAGAATCACCAGCGGATCGCGCAGGCTGTCGAACTGGGCCGCCAGCACCAGGTAGATCACCAGCAGCGCAAACACGAAGGCCCAGCCCAGGCGCCCGCCCTCGGCCACATACTGGCGCGACTCACCCTGCCAGTCGAAGGCGAAGCCCACCGGCATCTGCGCCCGGGCAGTGTCGCCCAGGTAGGCCACCGCCTCGCCCAGGGTCACCCCCGGCATCGGTATCGCCTGCACCAGTACCGAGTTGAGCTGGTTGAACTGGGACAGCTGGTTGACGTCGACACCGCGCTCCACCGCAATCACCGTGTTCAGCGGTACCAGCTGGCGGCCGGCGGCGCGCAGGTAGTAGCGCTGCAGATTGTCCGGCCCCAGTCGCTCGCCGCGCTGCAGCTGCGGTATCACCTCGTAGGAGCGGCCCTGGATGTTGAAGCGGTTGACGTAATTCTCGTTGAGCAGGATGCCCAGGGTATCGCTGATGTCCTGCATGCGGATGCCCAGGCTGCTGGCCTTGGCGCGATCCACCCGCACCCGGGTCAGCGGTTTGTCGATGCTGACGTCGCTGTCCACCACCGCAAACAGGCCGCTGTCGCGGGCGCTCGCCTTCAGCTGCTCGGCGGCAGCCACCACTTTTTCCACCGGCCCCGGGCTGCTGATCACCAGCTGCACCGGCATGCCGCCGGTGGAACCGGGCAGCGCCGGCAGCGGAAAGACAAAGATGCTGACGCCGTCGATGCTGGCCAGGCGCTGCTGCAGGATCGGCTGCAGCTCGGCGACGCTGCGCTGGCGCTGATCCCAGGGCAGCAGGGTAATGCCGCCGAAGGCCTGGTTGGCACCGCCGGCGCCGTTGATCATAAAGGTATTGCCGTACTCGGGCAGCTCGCGAAAGATCGGCTCCATGCGGTCGGTGTAGTGTTCGGTGTAGTGGATATTGGCCTGCTGCGGTGCTTCCACCACCGTAAACAGCGTGCCCTGATCGTCTTCCGGCGCCAGCTCGCTGGGTATGGCGGTGTACATGGCGGCGATGGCAGCGACGATGGCCAGCGCCAGCACCAGCACCGCGCCGCGCCAAGCCAGCGCCAGCGACAGCAGCCGCCGGTAGCCGCGCACCAGCGCCTCGAACAGCAGCTCCACCCGGTGGGCGAAACGCCCCTGCACGGTCTCGCGGCTGATCAGCAGCGAGGCCATCACCGGCGACAGGGTCAGCGCCACCACCCCGGACACCAGCACGGTGGCCGCCAGGGTGAAGGCGAACTCGCGAAACAGCGAGCCGGTGAGTCCCCCCAGCAGGCCGATGGGGGTGTACACCGCCGCCAGTGTCAGCGTCATGGCGATCACCGGGCCGACGATCTCGCGCGCCCCCTTTACTGCCGCCACGGTGGCCGACTCGCCGCGTTCCAGGTGGCGGAACACGTTCTCCACCACCACGATGGCGTCGTCCACCACCAGGCCGATGGCCAGCACCATCGCCAACAGGGTGAGCAGGTTGAGGCTGAAACCGGCGGCCCACATGATGGCGGCGGCGCCGATCAGCGACAGTGGAATGGTGACAATGGGAATCAGCACCGAGCGGAAGGAACCCAGGAACAGGTACATCACCGCCACCACAATCAGCGTCGCCTCCAGCAAGGTGGCCAGCACCTCGTCCAGGGCGGCGTCGACAAACTTGGCGACGTCAAAGGGCACCCGCACTTCCAGCCCCGGCGGAAAGTCCTTCTCGGCCTCGGCGAGAAAGGCGCGCACGGTGTTGACGATGGTCAGCGGATTGCCGGTGGGGGTGGCCTCCACCGCGATATACACCGCCTCGCGGCCGTCCATGCGACCGGAGTGATCGCGGCTCTTGGCGCCCAGTTCCACCGTGGCGATGTCAGACAGCCGCACCAGGCGATCGCCGTCGGCGCGCACCACCAGCTCGCGGAATTCGGCCACGCTTTCGACGTCGGTCTGCACATTGATTTCGGCCGCCACCCAGTCGCTCTCGGTGCGCCCGGGGGCCGCCTGCACGTTGTTGGCGCGCAGCGCCTGGGCGACATCGGCGGCGGTGATGCCGTAGGCCGCCATGCGCTGGGAGTCCAGCCACAGGCGCATGGCCAGCGGCTGGCTGCCGCCCAGAAACAAATTGCCGATGCCCTCGAAGGCGGCCATGCGCGGCAAGATGGCGCGGTCGATATAGTCGGTGATCTGCGGCACGCTCATGGTGTCGCTGCTGAAACCCACGTACATGATGGCGGTGGGTTCACCGGTGGCGCGGCTGATCACCGGGTCGGTGGCCTCGCTGGGAATGCGGTAGCTCACCTCGCTGACCTTGGCCATGATGTCGGTCATGGCGACGTCGGAGTCGGCGTTGAGTTTGAGCCGCACGTCCACGGTGCTGCGCCCCTGTACCGACTGCGAGCGCAGGTATTCCACCCCGGTGACGGTGGACACCGCCTGGGCGATGGGGGTGGTGACATAGCCCTGCATCACCTCCGGGGTGGCGCCGGGATAGTGGGTGCTGATGCTGATGGTGGCCGCCTCCAGCGCCGGGTACTGGCGGATAGGCAGCGCCAGCAGGGCGATCAGCCCCAGCAGCAGAATGATGGCGTTGCAGGCCAGCGCCAGCACCGGCCGGCGGATAAAGACGTCGGTGACACTCACCGCAGGCGCTCTCCGGCCACCGCGTCACCGCCCGGCTGCGGGCTGACGCGGGCGCCGGGATAGAGCCGGTTCTGGCCGGCGATGACCACCTGGT
>JBFHRT010000167.1:0-5281 GCA_041591575.1 Spongiibacteraceae bacterium | reverse complement strand
GCGTTTGGCTTTGCGTCGCCCCGTCCGCCATTACAGTTAGCGCCAACGCCGAAAAAACTAACGAGAACCCGGTCACATTCGGCTGTCCGGCGGCGATTTACGCGCTGTAGCGCGACACAGGTCACCGGCTAATGACACAGCGGCGAAAACGCCGGCTACTTGCCAGCGCTCGCAAACGAATGGCTATGTCACAGGGAGTTGTGAGTGGCGTTGTTGCAGAGCGGTTCTAGCGCCGCGCAGGCCACTTCTAAAGCCATAGCGCTTGCATTAAACTCCTCGCATTGCGCCCGCAAACGAGCAACTGCCAATTCGACGACAATCATTTCGACAAGGGAGGTCGAAGGGAGTCGGTGATCAAAACCTTGCCCAAAACATATCGCCTCGCCGCACCGGCGCTGCTGGCGCTCGCCATCACCTGCGGCGGTCAGGCACATGCGCAGGGGGGACAGGGACAAAACCGCGTGCAGATCTCCGATATGAATGACATCCCCCTGGGCACCTGGTCGGGCTATGGCTCCCTGCAGGGCGAGGATGACGTCTGTGTGTGGTCCGGCACCGGCGGCTACAACCTCACCGCCACTAGCCAGGCCGGTGGCGCCTTCCTGCTGCAGGGTCCCGGTAGCAACGAACTGGGCTACAGCGTGTTCTGGGCAGAGCACCCCAGCGTCAACCCCATTAATCTGGTGCCCAACCAGACCTACACCGGCCTCGCCAGTAACGGCAGCGACAAGAAGTGTCGCGATGCCGGCATGGCACGGCTGATTATTCACATCCCCGAAAACGCCCTCGCCGCCGCGCTGGCTGGCAGCTACGCCGGCGTTCTGCAGCTGACGGTTGCCGCCGAATAAGTCCCGCCACATCTTGCTAAGCCACTGAAAAAACGGCCTTTTTTCTGGAAGCAGCGCCATCATCCGCGGCCTGATGCAGCGTCACTTGTAGTACCGGATTGGTCCTATATACTTAACAAACAGGTCACATGGGGGATCGCAATGCTTCGCCTCGCCAAACTGACCGACTACGGCACAGTGATCGCCACCGAGTTCGCGCGCCATCCTGAGCGCATCTACAGCGCCGCCAGCCTGGCGCGTCAGCTCAACATCAACGAACCCACCGTGGGCAAACTACTCAAGCAGCTAGCCCGAGGCGGCATCCTGCGTGCCTACCGCGGCAAACACGGTGGTTACCGGCTCAACGGCCGCGCCGAAGACATCAGCCTGGCGCAATTGCTGGAACTGCTGGAAGGCGGTATCGGTATCACCGAGTGCAGCAGCGGTCGCGGTATTTGCCAGCGCGAGACAGACTGCGCCGTTCGCGAGCACTGGCTGCGCATCAATCAGGCCATCTACGACGGCCTCAGCGGCGTCAGCCTGGCCGACATGGCGCGTCCGCTGCGTGAAGAGCAGCGAGGTGAACAGCAGCGAGGGTTTCTGCGCGAACCTCTCAGGCGGGTAGGTCTATGAGCCAGCCACGCGAACCTATCGAGCAGCTGATCGGCGGCGAATACCGCCACGGCTTTGTCACCGACATCGAGGCCGACAGCATCCCGCCGGGCCTCAATGAAGATATCGTGCGACTGATTTCCGAGAAGAAGCACGAACCCGATTTCATGCTCGAATGGCGGCTCAAGGCGCTGCGCCACTGGCAGAGCCTGAAAGCTGAGGAGCCGCGCTGGGCCCATGTGAAATTCGACCCGATTGATTACCAGACTATCGTCTACTATTCAGCGCCACGTCGCCGCGGCGATGGGCCTCAGAGTCTGGATGAGGTAGACCCGCAGCTGCTGGCAACCTACGAGAAACTGGGCATTCCACTGCACGAGCAGGCGGCGTTGGCCGGGGTGGCCGTGGACGCGGTGTTCGACAGCGTGTCGGTGGCCACCACCTTCAAGGAAAAGCTGGCCGAGGCCGGCGTGATCTTCTGCTCGTTCTCGGAGGCAGTACAGGAGCATCCCGAGCTGGTGCAGCGCTATCTGGGCACCGTGGTGCCCTACTCCGATAACTTCTTCGCCACCCTCAACTCGGCGGTGTTCAGCGACGGCTCGTTCTGCTACGTACCGCCGGGGGTGCGCTGCCCGATGGAACTGTCTACCTACTTCCGCATCAACGCCGCCAATACCGGCCAGTTCGAGCGCACCCTGATCATTGCCGACAAGGGCAGCTATGTCAGCTACCTGGAAGGCTGCACCGCGCCGATGCGCGATGAAAACCAGCTGCACGCCGCCGTGGTGGAGCTGGTGGCGCTGGAAGGCGCCGAGATCAAATACTCCACCGTGCAGAACTGGTACCCCGGCGACACACAGGGGCGCGGCGGCATCTTCAATTTCGTCACAAAACGCGGCATGTGCCGCGGCGACGACAGCAAGATTTCCTGGACCCAGGTGGAAACCGGCTCAGCCATTACCTGGAAATACCCCAGTGTCATACTGCGTGGCGACAATTCGGTCGGCGAATTCTACTCAGTAGCGCTGACCAATAACTACCAGCAGGCTGACACCGGCACCAAGATGATTCACCTGGGCCGCAACACCCGCAGTACGATCATCAGCAAGGGTATTTCCGCCGGTCACGGCCAGAACAGCTACCGTGGCCTGGTACGCATGAACCCCGGCGCCGAGCACGCCCGCAATTACAGCCAGTGCGACTCGCTGCTGCTCAGTTCCCACTGTGGCGCCCACACCTACCCCTATATCGAGGTCAAAAATCCCAGCGCCCGCGTGGAGCACGAGGCCAGCACCTCGCGTATTGGCGAAGATCAGCTGTTCTACTGCCAGCAACGCGGAATCGAGCCCGAGGCCGCGGTATCGATGATCGTCAACGGCTTCTGCCGCGACGTGTTCCGCAAACTGCCCATGGAGTTTGCGGTAGAGGCGCAAAAGTTGCTGGAAGTCAGTCTGGAGGGCGCAGTGGGCTGAGTGGGATGAGTGACCCACAACCTGGAGAACCTAGCATGCTAAGCATCCGGCACCTGAATGTCAGCGTTAACAACACCGAGATTCTCCGGGATCTGTCGCTGGATGTGGCCGCCGGAGAAGTGCATGCCGTGATGGGGCCCAACGGCTCGGGCAAAAGCACGCTGGCCGGCGTACTGGCCGGGCGCGACGGTTACCAGGTACGCGCGCAAGCAATGACGTTCCGCGGCCATGACTTGCGCGAGATGAGCCCGGAAGAACGCGCCCGCGAGGGCCTGTTCCTCGCATTTCAATACCCCGTGGACATTCCCGGCGTCAGCAATATTCAGTTTCTCAAAACGGCCTATAACAGCCTGCGCAAGTACCGCGGCGAAGAGCCTCTGGACGCCATCGACTTCCTGGCAATGGTCAAAGCGCGTCTGCAACAGGTCAACATGGATCCCAGCTTTCTGGAGCGGTCGCTGAATGCTGATTTTTCCGGTGGCGAGAAAAAGCGCAACGAAATCCTGCAGATGCTGGTACTACAACCAACGCTGGCGATTCTGGACGAGACCGACTCTGGACTGGATATCGACGCCCTGCGCATTGTCGCCGGCGGCATCAACAGCCTGCGCGGCCCCGATCGCGCCATCGTGCTGGTCACGCACTACCAGCGGCTGCTGGATTATGTGGTGCCAGACCAGGTGCATGTTCTCAGCGACGGCCGCATCGTTCGCTCCGGCGGCCCGGAACTGGCGCAGCAGCTGGAGCAGCAGGGCTACGGATGGCTGGCAAACGACGCCACCCGCAGCCAGCGCCCCGCCCATGAAGGACCGCGGTAATGACTGCCAGCATTCAGGGCTTTGAGCGCAGTTATAACGACAGCCGCAGCGCACTGCCCGGGCAGCAGCTGGCGTGGCTTCAGCAGCGCCGCGACCAGGGTATCGCGCTGCTCAAAGCCCAGGGCCTCCCCGGCCCCAAGACCGAAGACTGGAAATACACGCCAGTGCAGGACCTGCTGCAACAGCAGCTGGCGCCAGCCGACGCTGCGCCACAGCTGCCCGCCGATATCTTCCGTGCAGTGCCCGCCGCTCATCATCTGGTGGTGTTGGTTAACGGACATTTCAGCGCCGAGCTTTCGCGCTGCGAACAACTTCCTGCGGGCCTGGAAATCAACAGCCTGGCGCAGGTACTGGCCAGCTCTCCACAGCGACTGCGCGAGCGCTTGGGAAGCGTCGCCAGCCTCGACAAACAGCCGTTTGCCGCGCTCAATACCGGCTTCATCAGCGACGGCGTCTATCTCTCGCTTGCCCCCAACATCCGTATTGAGCAGCCTCTGTGGCTGCTGAACCTCACTACCGGCGACGGCCCGCCACAGCTGACACAGCCGCGGATACTGATTGATGTGGGCAAAAACGCCAGATTCACCCTGATGGAATACCAGCATGCTGACGGCAGCGGCCATTGCTGCAATCAGCTCAGCGAAATCATGCTCGCCGACGGCGCCCAACTCAGCCACCTGCACCTGCAACGGCCAGGCAACTGCCGGCTGCTGCGAGGCACCCATGTGCGCTGCGAGCGCGATTCCCACTACTGCTCGCACAATGTCGATCTCGGTGGCGCGCTGCTGCGCAACGATCTGGTGGTGCAGTTAACAGGCTCCGGCGCCGTCTGTGAACTCAATGGCCTTTACCTGCTGGGCAGCGGCGAACACGTTGACAACCACACCCGCATCGACCACCTGGCGCCGCATTGCCGCAGCCGCGAATACTACAAGGGCATCCTCGGCGGCAAGGCCCACGGCGTGTTCAACGGCAAGGTCATCGTCCACCCTGGCGCCCAACAAAGCGACGCACAACAGAGCAATCGCAATCTGCTGTTGTCGCGCCATGTGGAAATTGATACCAAGCCAGAATTGGAAATATACGCCGACGATGTTCAATGCAGCCACGGCAGCACCGTTAGCGAACTGGAGCCCGAACCGCTGTTCTACCTGCGCTGCCGGGGCATCGGCGACAAGCAAGCACGCATGATGCTGGTGCAGGCCTTTGCCGACGAAATGTGCCAGCGCCTGCCCCTGGGCGCCCTTCGCGACGAGATAGAACACACGGTACAAGCCTTTTTGCAGACGCTGCTGGACACTTTCGAGTTGGAGCACGACCGCCATGACCACGACCGTAGGCCGGCATAAGCGTTTTCCAGCGTTGCCGGCGTTTGCATCCAGCGCACAGCGGCCCGCGTCTCACATCTTGCGCCTCGCAATTTGCGTCTCCCGTATCCCGTGCTGCTTTTTTCGGAGCTAAACCATGAGCAGCCTGCGTGAAAACGCACAGATCGAACAGGCGATGACTGCCGCGGCCAGCGCCGTGCAACACGCACGGGCCGATTTCCCGG
>JBFHRT010000166.1:0-5380 GCA_041591575.1 Spongiibacteraceae bacterium | reverse complement strand
TGATTGGCCGGGTGGGCCTGGCAACGCCGCCGGATGCGGTGGGTGAGATCACCGTGCCCGCGCGCAAGCTGGTCGATATCTGTAAGTCGTTGCCCGATGAGAGTCAGCTCGAGTTCACCGTCGAGGATGACAATCGCCTGATTCTGCGCTCCGGGCGCAGCCGTTTCGTGCTGTCGACGCTGCCGGCGGCGGATTTTCCCAGTGTCGAGCAGGGCCAGGATGTACAGCCCTTCACCGTTAAGCAGGGCGAGCTGAAGCGGCTGATCGATCGCACCAGCTTCGCTATGGCCCAGCAAGACGTGCGCTACTATCTCAACGGCATGCTGTGGGAAGTGTCGCCCAACCTGCTGCGCTTGGTCGCCACCGATGGCCACCGCCTGGCGATGTGCAGCCTGGAAAGCGATATCGGCGTGCAGCAGGCGGTACAGGTGATTCTGCCGCGCAAGGGTGTGGTCGAGCTGGCGCGATTGTTGATCAACGAAGAGGACGACGCCCAGGTGCTGATGGGCAGCAACCACATCCGCGTGGTCACCCAGGAGTTCACCTTTACCTCCAAGCTGATTGACGGCAAGTTCCCGGACTACGAACGGGTACTGCCGCGCAGCAGCACCAAGACCGTTTACGGCTCGCGCGAGGCGCTGAAGCAGGCCTTTTCGCGCACCGCCATCCTTTCCAACGAGAAATACCGCGGCATCCGCATGGTGCTGAACAGCGGCAGCCTGCAGATTCTGGCCAACAACCCGGAGCAGGAAGAGGCGGAAGAGAACGTGCCGGTGGATTACAACGGCGAGGCACTGGAGATCGGTTTCAACGTCAGCTACCTGCTGGATGTACTGTCGGCGGTGCGCGGTGACACGGTGAAGTTTTCGCTGTCGGACGCCAACAGCAGTGCGCTGCTGGAAGAAGCGGAAAGCGGCGACGCACTCTACGTTGTTATGCCTATGAGGCCGTAAAGCCTCGCCTTTTATGGCTTTGTGTTATTTCGCTCGGGGCTGGCATCGCCGGCCCCCCTACCCCACTCCCCCGCCTGGCGCGGACTCTCACGCCAAGACGATAGCCCCGCGATGAGCGTTCAGGTGATAACGATCAGTGACCTGCGCAACCTGCGTGCGGTTAAGCTCGAAGGTCTGTCCCAGGTCAACCTGTTCTACGGTGAAAACGGCGCCGGCAAAACCAGTGTGCTGGAAGCGGTGCACATGCTCGGCGTCACCCGCAGTTTCCGCTCGCACCGCATGGACACGGTGATCAATGCCGACAGCGACAGCGCGCTGGTGTCCGGGCGGGTATCGACCTCTGATGGCATCACTCACCGTATTGGCGTGCAGCGCTCCCGGCGCGAGCGGCCGCTGGTCAAGGTGGATGGCGAGGCGGTGCAGTCGCTGGGCGACCTGGCGGGGCTGCTGCCGTTGCAGGTGATCAATTCCGACAGTTTTCAGCTGCTGGAGGGCTCGCCCCAGTATCGCCGCCAGCTGTTGGACTGGGGAGTGTTTCACGTGGAACATGAGCGCTTCTACAGCCTGTGGCAGCGCTACAGCCGGGCACTCAAGCAGCGCAATGCCCTGCTCCGCCGTGGTAAAATGGACCGTTCACAGCTGCGCTTCTGGGATGGCGAGCTGGCGTTGTGTGGCGAGGCGCTGGAACAGCTGCGTCGCGCCCAGCACCAGCGCTTGAGTGAAGCGCTGGCCGCTGTTTACGCCACCCTGCAACAGGAGGCCCCGGCGTTCAGCTTTGACTACTACGCCGGCTGGGATAGCAACACCCCGCTGGCCGACGAGCTAGCGGCCAATATCGAGCGAGATCTGCGCCTGGGTTACACCCGCAGCGGCCCCCACCGTGCCGATATCCGGGTGCGGGTGGGAAGCGCACCTGCGGCGGAAATTCTGTCCCGTGGGCAGACCAAAAACCTGGTCTGTGCGGCGCGGATTGCCCAAGCGAAGTTGCTGCAAGAGTATGGTATAAATAGTGTTTTTCTGATCGATGACCTGCCGGCAGAGCTCGATCGCGAGCACCGGCGGCGGATCTGTAACACACTGTCAGCCATGGGCGTTCAGTTGTTTGTCACCAGTATCGGCGCGGCCGAACTGGATGACTGCTGGGACAGCGCATCGGCAATCAAAAGGTTTCACGTGGAACATGGGCGCGTCACGCCGGCGGCCGCCTAAACCGAGACACAGAGACGGCGCCAGGCTTTCGGGATGGTCCCGAATTCCGGCTTGCGCGCCCGTGGAGCACGAAGCATGAGTGACCAAGAACACAATTACGACTCCTCCAGTATCAAGGTGCTGAAAGGCCTGGATGCTGTGCGCAAGCGCCCGGGCATGTATATCGGTGACACCGATGATGGCACCGGCCTGCACCACATGGTGTTCGAGCTGGTGGACAACTCTATCGACGAGGCGCTGGCCGGGCATTGCAGCAAGATTTCCGTGGTGATTCACCCCGACGAGTCGGTGTCGGTCAGCGACGATGGTCGCGGCATCCCCACCGAGGTTCACGACGAGGGGGTGTCTGCCGCCGAGGTCATCATGACCGTGCTGCACGCCGGTGGTAAGTTCGACGACAACACCTACAAGGTATCCGGTGGTCTGCACGGTGTCGGCGTGTCGGTGGTCAACGCCCTGTCCGAGGAGCTGACCCTCACCATCCGTCGCCAGGGCCAGGTACACGAGCAGGTCTACCGCCACGGCGTGCCCGACGAGCCGCTGAAAGTGGTCGGCGAGACCGACAGCAGCGGCACCAGCGTGCGCTTCAAGCCCTCCGCCGCCACCTTTACCAATATCGAATTCCACTTTGACTACCTGGCCAAGCGCCTGCGCGAGCTGGCTTTCCTCAATTCCGGCGTGAATATCGAGCTGTCCGACGAGCGCAGCGGTGAGAAAGAGGTGTACTGCTACGAGGGCGGCTTGCGCGCCTTTGTGGAGTTCCTCAACAACAACAAGAACCCCATCAACAAAGTGTTCCATTTCAGCGCTGAGGGCGAAGGCGGCGTCGGAGTGGAAGTGGCGCTGCAGTGGAACGACGGCTTCCAGGAAAACCTGTACTGCTACACCAACAACATTCCCCAGCGCGACGGCGGCACCCACCTGGCCGGTTTTCGCGCCGGCCTCACCCGCAACCTGAACACCTATATCGAGCAGGAAGGGCTGGCCAAGAAGGCGAAGATCTCCACCACCGGCGACGACGCCCGCGAGGGGCTCACCGCGATCGTTTCGGTGAAGGTGCCGGACCCCAAATTCTCCTCCCAGACCAAGGACAAGCTGGTCTCCAGTGAGGTGAAAACCGTGGTCGAACAGGCCATGACCCAGTATTTCGGTGACTTCCTGCTGGAAAATCCCGGCGAAGCCAAGATTGTCGTGCAGAAAATGCTGGACGCCGCCCGCGCCCGCGAGGCCGCGCGCAAGGCTCGCGACATGACCCGCCGCAAGGGCGCGCTGGATATTGCCGGCCTCCCCGGCAAGCTGGCGGACTGCCAGGAGAAGGACCCGGCCCTCTCCGAGATCTACCTGGTGGAGGGCGACTCAGCCGGTGGCTCTGCCAAGCAGGGGCGCGATCGTCGCACCCAGGCCATCCTGCCGTTGAAAGGCAAGATCCTCAACGTGGAGAAGGCGCGCTTTGACAAGATGCTGTCCTCGGCGGAAGTCGGCACCATCGTCACCGCCCTGGGTTGTGGCATCGGCAAGAGTGAGTTCAACGTTGAAAAGCTGCGCTATCACCACATCATCATCATGACCGACGCCGACGTCGACGGCTCCCACATCCGCACCCTGCTGCTGACCTTCTTCTTCCGGCAGATGCCAGAGCTGATCGAGCAGGGTCACATCTTTATTGCCCAGCCGCCGCTGTACAAGATCGGCAAGGGCAAGCAGCACCAGTACCTGAAAGACGACGAGGCACTGGAGAACTACCTGATCCAGAACGCACTGGAATCAGCCGCGCTGTATATCAGCGAGGGCGCACCGCCCATCAGTGGCGAGGCGCTGGAGGAGCTGGTCAACCGCTTCCGCGGTGTGGAAAAGATGAGCGCCCGGCTGTCGCGGGTCTACCCCTCGGTCGCGCTGGAGCACATGGTCTACCTGCCCACCCTGAGCAGCGAGCAACTGGACGACCGCGCCGTCGTGGAGGCCTGGACCGAGCAGCTGGGCGCCGCGCTGGCGACCACCGAGCAGGCCCAGCACCACCAGCTTAGCGTCGGTGTTTACGAGGACAGCGAGCGCCACCATTTCCTGCCCCGGGTCACCGTGACCACACATGGAGTGAGCACTCACTACCGTTTCGGTCGAGACTTCTTCAGTTCTTCCGAGTACCGCCAGATCGTCGACCTGGGCCAGCGCCTGCAGGGCCTGCTGGAAGCCGGCGCCTATATCCAGCGCGGCGACAAGCAGCAGCCGGTCAGCGAATTTGGCGATGCCCTCACCTGGCTGATGAAGCAGGCGGAAAAGGGCTACAACATCCAGCGCTATAAGGGTCTGGGTGAGATGAACCCCGAGCAGCTGTGGGAAACCACCATGGACCCCGAGAGCCGCCGCATGCTGCGGGTGACCATCGAGGACGCCATCGCCGCCGACCAGATCTTCACCTGCCTGATGGGTGACTCGGTGGAGCCGCGCCGCGAGTTTATCGAGGAGAACGCGCTCAAGGTTGCCAACCTCGACGTGTGAGTGCCGCGGGCGGGCTCTGCCCGCCCTGCTTCATCTGCCGATAGGGGGAATCATGCAGCGCTTCGCCCTCGCCCCGATGTGCGGCCTGATCCGTGGTCTCACCCTGGTCCTGCTTGCGATCCCCGCCCTGCTGCTGGCCGGCCACCTCGCCGGCTACCCCTACCTGCAACTGCCGCTGGTTTTCTTCATCCTGACCTACGCCTGGGTGTGGCTGCGCTTTCGCCCCAAAGCCTTTATTGTCGATCGCGATGCCATCACCGTACTGTGGCCGCTCAAGCGCCGCCGCCTGCCGCGCAACAGCATCACAGCTGCGCGCCTGCTGGGGCGCGAGGCGCTGAACGCCGAGCTGGGCTGGGCCGTGCGCGTGGGCGCCGGTGGTCTGTGGGGTGGCTTCGGTCGCCTGTGGAGCCGCCGCCGCGGTTGGGTGCAACTCTACGTATCGCGCCGCGATCAGCTGGTGTGGATCGAGCGCGGCGAGCAGCGACCCTGGCTGATCTCGCCCGAAAACCCCGAGCGTTTCATTGCTCTGCTCGCTAGCGATGGCAGTCCCGGTTGATGCCAGCGCTGGCCGCGTTACGGCGCTGGCCGAGCGCTAGCGTTCCCGCGTGATTTCACCGGCATCGCCGCTCACCCTGCTAACCGCCGTGCAGCGAGCGGGCGCCACGGCAGGCTGGTGAACCGCGCCCATTTGTCGTAGCGTCTTGGCACGTCGCGCCTTAACC
>JBFHRT010000165.1:0-5495 GCA_041591575.1 Spongiibacteraceae bacterium | reverse complement strand
TTTGTGCTCTACACCAACGCCCGCTTTGAAGCCGATACTGTGCTGCGCCTTGCCGAGCGCGAGCGCGTGATCAACCTGATCGTGGTCGGTGATGCCATGGCCCGCCCCATTGCCGACGCACTGGAAGGTGGCAGCTACGACACCTCCAACCTGTTTGTGATTGGTTCCGGCGGTGCCATCCTCTCCCCCGCGGTGAAGAACAAACTCAAAACGCTGCTGCCCAATGTGCTGATCTTTGACAGCTTTGGCGCCTCCGAGACCGGCAGCGCCGGCATGGTGATGGATCAGGACAAGAAAGAATCCGCGGGGCCGCGCTTTACGCTGTCGCCCACCACCAAAATTCTCGACGAGCAGACCTTGGAGCCCATTGAGCCGGGCAGCGATAACGCGGGCCTGCTGGCCAAGTCCGGCGCCATTCCCTATGGCTACTACAAAGACGAGGCCAAGACCGCGGCTACGTTCAAGACCGATGCCCGCGGCACCCGCTGGGTCATTCCCGGCGACTACGCGCGAGTATTGGCCGATGGCAGCATCCAATTGCTGGGGCGCGGCTCCATGTGCATCAATTCCGGTGGCGAAAAAATCTATCCAGAAGAAGTCGAGGCCGCCCTGAAAGCCCACCCCGCGATATTCGATGCCGGCGTGGTGGGTGTGGCAGATTCCCGCTTCGGCGCCAAGGTGGTGGCGATGGTACAGGCGCGTGAGGGCATGCACATAGAAGTGCAAGACATCACCCGCTTCTGCCGCGAAAAACTCGCCGGCTACAAATGTCCACGCGAGATCATTGCTGTCGATGCAGTACCCCGCACGCCAGCGGCCAAACCGGATTACCGCAAACTGAAGGCCCTGGCCGAACAGCACCTGGCAATGGCTGCCACGTAGCTGCGACTCCAAACGGCAATGTTCAAACCACAATGTTCAAACCACAATGTTCAAACAAAATTGGCCCAGGCCACAACGCTCAACCATCTGGCATCGGGTGCCCGGCGGTTTTCCCCCCATATAGCTGGGCAATCAAGTCGGCTTCGGATACCGACAAGCCGTGGCGCGACATCAGCTCGCGAGGGCTGGCGCCGCGGTCGGCGCTGCCGATGGCGTCGCGGTAGCTGTGCTGGCGGCGACCGCGGTCCTGCTCCAGTCGCTGCTGTTTGCTGCCCACCAGCTCCAGATACTCCTCCAGCGCAGCTACCCGCTCACTCAATAGCAGCAACGCCGATGCCTGCGCCTTGACCCGCTCGCGCAGTAGCGCCACCGGATCCTCGGCGACAGTGGCGGGAGGCGCTTGCCGGCGCCGCTGCCGAAAGCCGTACAGCCCCAGCCCACTGGCAACCAACGCCACCAGCAAGAGCAGAATCACGCCCGCCGGCATAGCGGCCAGCTCAGCCAACCAGCCCCCCGCGGACGTGACATCAATGGCAGCAGTGTTCATGGCTTTGACTCCTCGCTGACCGGTGGCGCGTCAACTGCCGCGCCCTCCTGCAGCTGCTTGCGCTGTTTTTCGCTGGCGGGCATCACCAGCACCACACGGCGGTTGCGCTCACGACCCTCGGCGCTGTCATTGCTTTCCACCGGCTGGTATTGCCCCAGGCCCGTCACCGACAGCCGCGCCGGGGCTACGCCCTCAGCCATCAACAGGCGCACCACACTGGCGGCTCGCGCCGCTGACAGCTCCCAGTTGGATGGGTACACTTCGGTACGAATCGGCAGATTGTCGGTGTGGCCCTCCACCCGAATAGGATTGGGAAAGCCTTTGAGGGCGGCGGCCACCCGGGTGAGAATACCCTCCGCGCGCGACGATAACGTTGCCACTGCACTCGGAAACAGAATGTCGGTCTGGATTTCTATTTCCAGCCAAAACGGCGAACTTCGGACAGCAACAATATTTTCATCGATCAGGTCTGACAGCGCGCTGCGGATGTCGCCGGCCATGCCATCCAGTACGCTATCTGCTGCGGGTTCCTCAAGCGCCTCGCCGTTTTCTTCGACGGTTGTCACTGCAAGCTCCAGCCCCAAAGCCAGAGCCTGCTCCGGCGTCAATGCTGCGGTATCTCCCACTTGAACCGGCGCATCGCTGCGCGGAATACCGCGAAACGCCTCCGTCAGCGAGGCCGCCACCGTGCGGTACTTGCCCTCGTTTACCGAAGAAATCGAATACATCACCACGAAAAAGGCCATCAGCAGCGTGATCAAGTCGCCATAGGGTATCGCCCAGGCATCGTGGTTCAGGTGCTCTTCGTACTTGTGTTTTCTAGCCATTGCGCTTCTTCTTGCCAGCGGCTGGTACAGTGACGAAATAGCCAAACAGGCGCGTCTCAATCTCGCGAGGGTTCTCTCCCTGGGCTATGGACACCAGCCCCTCGATGATGACCTCGCGTACCTTGGCCTGCTCCTTGATGTAATACTTGAGCTTGTTGGCAAAGGGCAGGAAAAACAGATTGGCCGAGGCGATGCCGTAAATGGTGGCGGTAAAGGCGGCGGCGATGCCGTCCCCCAGCTTGCTGGGGTCGGCCAGGTTGCCCATCACCGCCATCAAGCCCAGTACGGCGCCGACAATACCCAGAGTCGGCGCGTATATTCCCATGCCCTCGAAAACTTTGGCGGCGTGGGTATCAAAATCCTCGCAGGCCTCCATTTCCACTTCGAGAATGCTGCGTATACCCTCGGGTTCGCCACCATCCACCAGCAGCTGCAGGCCTTTCTTAACAAACGGGTCTTTCTCGGCTTCAGCACTGGATTCCAGCCCCAACAGGCCCTCCCTGCGGGCAACCCGGCTCCAGTTGACTATCTTCTTGATCAACAGCTCGGGCTCATGGCGCGGCGGCCTGAACAACCAGGTGAAAATTTTCATTGCTCGTCGCATGGTGACACCTGGCGTTTGCACCATGATGGCGGCCACCGTGCCGAGCATTACGATGATAAACGCAGCGCCTCCAAGTAAACCCTTGAGACCCACTCCCTTGAGCGTGCTGCCTACAATCAGCGCCGAGAAGGCGAGCAGCACACCGATAATGGTCATCAAATCCATGCCCAGCAAACTCCCTTTCTGATAGCGCCCCTGTGGCCTGCTCGTTCGGCGGGCTCGCAGCAGTTACTCGCGCAGCAGATCACTATGCCTGTCACGATGCCTGCCCCGTCCACTCACCGAGGCGACTGCGCAGGCGCACCACGGCCTGGCCGTGGATCTGGCACACCCGGGATTCACTCACCTCCAGCACTTCGCCAATCTCCTTCAGGTTGAGCCCCTGTTCGTAGTACAACGCCAGCACCAGCTTTTCCTTGTCAGGCAGTTGGCCAATCTGCTCGGCCAGCGCCTGTTGAAATCCACTGTGCAGCAAGGCGTCCAGCTGCGGGCTGATGTCACCCTCCCCTGTCTCAGCAGGTTGCTGCTCGTCCTCGGCTATCTGCTCCAGGCTGAACAAGCGTACCGAACTGGTGTCGCGCAATAGCTCGTGGTATGCATCCAGCGACAACCCCATCTCAGCGGCGATTTCCTGCGCCGTGGCCGCCCTGCCCTCGCGATTTTCCACCACGCGCATGGCCTCACTCATCGCCCGCAGCTGCCGTGAGATGGAGCGCGGCGCCCAGCCGCCGCGGCGCAACTGGTCGAGCATGGCGCCGCGAATGCGCACACTGGCGAAAGTTTCAAAGCTGGCACCTTTGTCAGCCTGGAAGTGACTGGCCGCTTCCAGCAAGCCGACCATGCCAGCCTGCACCAGGTCATCCAGCTCCACCGTTGGTGGCAACCGGCTCATCAGGTGGTGGGCCAGGCGCTTTACCAGCGGTGCATGGCGGGTCACCAGCTCGTCGCGACTGCCGTGCTTGACTTCCAGATAGGTGGAATGCCCTTTCACCCGCTCCGTTCCTTCCGCTGTACCATTCGCTTACCCGCACCACTCGATGGCGCTAACACTCGAAGTAACCATCGCCCGAAAACCATCACCGAAAACCATCACGCGAAACGCCACGGTTACCCCGGGCCGCCGATGGCAGCCGTTTATCGCGCCATACCGACGCCGTTTGCCGAATCGAGCATGCGTTCTACAAAGAATTCGATATTGCCGCGCGGTCCCGCCGGCATGTCCCACTTGTCCACGGTGGCCGCCAGTTTGCGGAAGGCCAGCGAGGCCTCCGCCGCCGGATACAGTTCGCTAACCAGCCGCTGCCGGGCCACTGATTTAACCAGGTAGGGGTCTCGCGGTACCGACCCGCAATACTCCAAGGTCACATCCAGAAAACGCTGGGCGACGTCATTGAGGTGATTGAAACCGGCCATCGCCTGGGCTTCACTGTCGACCATGTTGCGCAGAATCTTGAAGCGCGACACGCCGCCGTCCTGGTGCAAGACCTTGATCAGCGCGTAGGCATCAGCCATGGCGGTAGGCTCGTCGGACACCACCACCATCACATACTGGCTGGCCTGACTAAAGGTGACCACACTGTCGGAAATGCCCGCCGCCGAATCCACCACCAGCACATCAAATTCGTCATTGAGTGTGCTCAGCGCACGCACGATGCCGGCGTGGCGGGCCTCACCCAATTCCGCCATCTGCTTCACACCCGACGCCGCCGGAATGATGGAGATGCCACCGGGGCCTTCAATCAGCACGTCGTTGAGTTCACACTCACCGCTTAGTACATGTGACAAGTTCCAGCGCGTGCGCAGCCCCAGCAGCACATCAACATTGGCCAGGCCGAGGTCGGCGTCCAATAGCAATGTGCGGCGCCCCTTCTTGGCCATCTGATAAGCCAGATTGGTCGCAATATTGGTTTTACCGACGCCGCCCTTGCCGCTGGCCACTGAAATCACTTTCACTGCAGACATTCACTCAACCTCAGTTTTTCAATGCAGCACTCTCTCAGACCTGAGAGCACTGCCCGCGCCGGGCCGTCCCCGGCTTACATTCAGCTTCAAATCACCGCATTGACACGGCTGCCCGTGCGAGCAGTGGGTGCTACCGCCGCTGCCGGCTCACTAAATTCCCTACCCAGACGCATGGCCATGGCCACCAGTTTGCCGGCATCGCCGGCGAACAGGTTGCGCGGCACCCGGCGGCCGTTAGCACACCACACCACCGGCAGCCGGCGCTGCACCAGCAGCGACAGCAGTCCGCCCAGGCGCACTGCTTCATCCAGCCGCGTCAGCACCGCACCACGCGGAGCCAGCCGCGCGTAAGCCTCGGCAATTTCACCCAGCGCATGACTTTCGGTATCGGCCGGCAAGGTCAGGTACACCGCCAGCCCCGGCATCGCCGCCACCATTTTTACCAATGTTTCCAGGCCGCGCTCGTCGCGGAACGACAGCCCGGTGGTATCCACCAGTAGCAGTGTCTTCTTGCATAGCAGGCGGTAGGTTTTTACCGCTTCGCTCAGGCTGGTGGCCACAAGCACCGGTACCTGCAAAATACGCCCGTACACCTGCAGCTGCTCCTGGGCACCGACCCGCGCCGTGTCGGTGGTGAGCAAGGCAATATTTTCTCGGCCGCCGGCGAGCACCT
>JBFHRT010000164.1:0-5512 GCA_041591575.1 Spongiibacteraceae bacterium | reverse complement strand
CAGCTGCGCCAGGGGCAACCTGAAAGCGCTCTCGATTTCGCCCGGATTGATGTCCGGCTCGATGCCCTGGGGAATCAGCCCGACAAAGGGGGTCACCCGGATATGGCTGCGGGTCACCCGCTGACGCAGCCGCCCCAGCGATTCGAAGGCCGCCGGCGCGATACCCACCTCCTCGTGCATCTCACGCTTGGCGGTGGTCAACAGATTTCCGTCCGCGGCGTCGTACTTGCCGCCCGGAAAGGCAATCTCCAGAGGGTGCAAGCGCAGGTGCGCGGCGCGCTGGGTCAGCAGCAACTCGGGATTATCGGCATCGCGGGTGATGGCCACCGCCACCGCTGCATCGGGAAACTCACCGGCCAGCGTCGGCGCCGGGTGGTCCGCCATTACCAGCCGCAGCCGCATCAGCAGGTCGTCGCGCTGCGGCTCTCCAGCCATGGTGTTAACCGATATCCAGCAACTGGTAAATGTCGAAGGCGGGCTCTTCGTAGGGGTGGCTGTCCTTCAATGCGGCCACCACGTCACTGATGCAGTGCTCGGGGCACAACAGCTCCACCTTATATTCGACGACCCGCTCCAGCTCGCCAACGGCGCCGATAAAGGGGTCCGCGCCGGCCAGCGGCCGAAACTGGCCCTCACCGGCGCTCTGCCAACAACACTGGTCATAGTCGCCCTGACGGCCAGCACCGGCGGCAAACACCGCCTGCTTGACCGCTTCCAGATGCGTTTGTGGCACGTAGAAGCAGAGCTTGAGCATCAATCCCCCCGCTGCTGGGACGCGTAGAAATTGTCGGCAAAGGCATCCAGCTCGCCGTTTTCTATGGCCTGGCGAATGCCCGCCATGTGCTGCTGATAGTAGCGGAGATTGTGAATGGTGTTGAGCTGCGGACCAAGGATCTCGTTGCAGCGGTCCAGGTGGTGCAGATAACCGCGACTGAAATTCTGGCAGGTGTAACAGTCGCAGGCCTCGTCCAGCGGCCGCGTGCTGTGGCGATGCTTGGCGTTGCGGATTTTGATCACACCGGTGGAGGTAAACAGGTGGCCGTTGCGGGCATTGCGGGTGGGCATCACGCAGTCGAACATGTCCACGCCGCGGCGCACCGCCTCCAGAATATCCTCGGGTTTGCCCACTCCCATCAGGTAGCGCGGGCGCTCGGCCGGCATGTCTGGGGTCAAGTGGTTGAGCACCTTGAGCATCTCGTCCTTGGGCTCGCCCACCGACAGGCCACCAATGGCGTAGCCGTCGAAGCCAATCTCGGCCAGGCCCTTGAGCGATTCCGAGCGCAGCTCCGGGTACATGCCGCCCTGGACGATGCCAAACAGCGCTGAGGGATTGTCGCCGTGGGCGGCCTTGCTGCGCGCCGCCCAGCGCAGCGACAGCTCCATGGACTGGCGCGCCTGGGCCTCGGTGGCCGGGTACGGCGTGCACTCGTCGAAGATCATCACGATGTCCGAGCCCAGCTCGCGCTGCACGCGCATGGAGGTTTCCGGGTCGATATAGACATCGTCGCCGTTGACCGGCGACTTGAAGGACACGCCCTCCTCGCTGATCTTGCGCAGCTTGCCCAGGCTCCACACCTGAAAACCGCCGGAGTCGGTGAGAATGGGGCCGGACCAGCCCATAAAATCATGCAGATCGCCGTGCTCCTTCACCACCTCGGTGCCGGGGCGCAGCATCAGGTGAAAGGTGTTGCCGAGAATGATCTGGGCGCCGATAGCCTCGATATCCCGCGGCAGCATGCCCTTGACGGTGCCATAGGTACCCACTGGCATAAAGGCCGGGGTCTCCACGGTGCCGCGCGGAAAGCGCAGGCGACCGCGGCGGGCGGCGCCGTCGTTGCCGTCCAGCTCGAATTGCATATGGCATGTGCGGCTCACGGCTCGCTCCTCTCGTGCAAAACCTGCGGAAACACCAGCATGGCATCTCCATAACTGAAAAACCGATAGCGCTGCTCAACGGCCTCGCGATAGGCCGCCAGCACCGAATCGCGGCCAGCAAAGGCGCTGACCAGCATGATCAGCGTCGATTCCGGCAGGTGAAAGTTGGTCACCAGTGCGTCCACTGAGCGGAAGCGGTAGCCCGGATAGATAAAGATATCGCTCTCGCCGGTAAAGGGCTGAATCTCACCGCTCACTGACGCGCTCTCCAGGCTGCGCACCGAGGTGGTACCGACGGCGACAACACGGCCGCCGCGGCCGCGCGCCGCGCGCACCTGCTCACAGACCTCGGCGCTGACTTCCAGATACTCCGAGTGCATCTGGTGGTCGCGGATATCGTCGGCTTTTACCGGCTGAAAAGTGCCCGCGCCCACATGCAGGGTGACGAAGGCGGTGTCCACGCCCTTGGCGCGACAGTGTTCCAGCAGCGCATCGGTAAAGTGCAGGCCGGCGGTAGGTGCCGCCACCGCACCGGCACGGCGGGCGTAGACCGTCTGGTAACGCTCGCGGTCGCTGCCCTCGTCGGCGCGATCGATATAGGGCGGCAGCGGCATATGGCCCAGCGCCTCCAGCAGCGCCGTCACCGGCTGCTCGCTGCGCAGCTCGAACAGCGCGCCGCGCCGGCCCAGCACCTCCAGCGACTCACTACCAGGCTCGGCATCCGCCTCAGTGCTGAGATAGACCCGCGCGCCGGCCTTGGGCGATTTGCTGGCGCGCATATGGGCCAGCACGGTGTGGCTGTCCAGCACCCGCTCCACCAGAATCTCCACCCGACCACCGGTTTCCTTGGCGCCGAACAGACGCGCGGGAATCACGCGGGTATCGTTGAATACCAGCAGGTCGCCCTCACGCAAATAGTCGAGCAGGTCAGTGAACTGGCGATGCTCGGTACTACCGGTATCGCCGTGAAGCACAAGCAGGCGACTGCCGCTGCGCTCCGGCATCGGATAGCGCGCAATCAGCTCGTCGGGAAGGTCGTAATGGAAGTCGCGGCGTTTCATGAGCTTGGGGGTATCTGGTTAAGGCCTGTACAGGCCCGTGGCTGGCGCGCAAGATTAACGGAAATTGCCCCCAAGCTCCACCATCGCCACCCGCGATGGCCCGCTACCGGCTTGATTTATGCGAGTTTTTTACCCTACTGGGCTGCTAATCGCTTGGAGCGCAAATCGCAGCTTGCTATAATCCGCGCTCGCCGTTATGCCAGAGTGGTGAAATTGGTAGACACGACGGATTCAAAATCCGTTGGGGTAAAACCCGTGCCGGTTCGAGTCCGGCCTCTGGTACCATCTCCTTTCCTGTTTCGAATGCTTTTTTCAGCCATATCGCCAGCGCCCTGCACGACGCAAGCGCAGCCTGGCGGCGCCATAGCGCGCCACCCTGCTTTACCCCCGCCACTCTAGCCCAAGCCGCCGTCGCGAAAACGCGCCGGGGCCAGCCATTATTCCTCGGGCTCGATTTTCACCATGATGTGCTGATAGGGAGTTCCCTTCCACATCACGTAGACCGGATCTTCCGGGTTGGTCGACAGCCCTTCCAGCAGTGAGGGGTCAGGCACCAGAATCATCAGGTGCGGCCCCTCTTTGACCCAGTCATTGTCTGCGGTGGGCTCGGTGGCAAAGGGGTCGATATTGCTGACACCGGCGGCATCGCCCTCGCCGGCCAGCATATAAGAGATGCTGAACTCCTTGACCTGCACCGGCTTGCGCTCGGCCCAGGCGGCGATTACCGCATCCCACTGAGCCCGGTTGCACATGGGGCCGGAGCCCTCGGAGCCGGGGTAGCAGGTCCAGCCGTTGCTGCCCTCACGCAGCACTTTGCCGCCCATCACCTGAATCCGCGCGTTATCGGTCACCGAAGGCGGCCCGGCACTGATGGCGCTGGCAATCATGGCATCGCGCCCGGGTTCGGCCTGGGCGGCCACCGCCAACAACAAGCCCAGGCTCGCTGCCAGCGAACCTTTAAAGGAAGGCATGACTAACTCCTTGCCGCATCGACTCGCGACTTAGACCGAGATTATTAAGTCTAGTTGAGCAATCAGGGCCGACAATGCATAGCTTCGACTCAATGCTTTTAATAAAAAATATCTAGTTTTTCTAATATATTGGCACCGCTATAGTCCCAGCATTGGTTTCAAACGCCCCCCGTGGGCGGTGGAATCCGCAATATTCAGCCCGAGGACAAGCATATGCGCCCACACGTAGAACTGATCGACGATAAAGACCTGATCTGGCACCCGGCGGAATTCGTCGGCGCCGAGGGCACAGCCCGCCAGAAAAACCTCGCCTACGACGAGGAAGACGGCTCGGTATCAGCCAAGATCGAGTTCACCAGCGATTGGTCCCGCCCTGCCGGCGTGCACGATGCCCAGACCGAGTGGTACGTGCTCAACGGTGAAGTGCAGATCGGCGACGAAGTGCTGGGTGAAGGCGGCTACTGGGCGGCACCCGGCGGCGTGCTGACTCCGGCGATCAAGGTCAAGCAGGGCACCGAGATCCTGTTCTTCCGCGAGTACGGCGACTGGGCCTTCGAGCCCGCCGACCGCGACCGCGACAACGTGCGCCCGGACCAGAAGCTGGTAGTCATGCACAGCAAAGAGATGGACTGGATTCCGGTGGAACAGGGCAGCCCGATGCGCTTCGACCTGGGTGGCACCCCGGTGCCCGGCCTGTTTATCAAGCTGCTGTTCCGCGACGAGAAGACCGGCTTCTACACCCGCCTGATCAAGGCCAAGCCAGGCTGGCGCGAACACCCGCTGGCCCATCACCCCTGCTACGAGGAAGCCTACTGCCTGGAGGGTCACTTCGACTACAACTTCGGCAAGATGTGGCCCGGCACCTACTTCTTCCGCCCGGCACTGATTCGCCACGGCGACTTCACCGCCGGCGCCGACGAGGGCTGCACCTGGCTGCTGCGTTGCGACGGCGACTTGGTGGACTGGTACACCGAAAACGCCTCAGTGGAAATGAAGGGAGACCCGGTCAACTGGGGTCCAGAATACCCCCACACCATCGCCCCGCGCCTGCTGGAGCCGGTGCGCTCGCGCTCTATTGGTGAGTGGGAAGATCCCAACTACCAGTAAGCTGTAAACCGCGTCATCGCGAGGTGTGCTTTTCGCGACGCGGCGATCTCCCTGGAGACCCTGCCACTCTGGACGAGATTGCCGCGTCGCCTACGGCGACTTAGCATGGCCCGCGAAGCGCTGTGGCCACGCAATGACTCGCGAGGAGTGCTTTTCAACGACGCGGCGATCTCCTGGAAGACTCTGCCACTCTTAAAAAGTTTGCCGCGCCGCCTGCGGCGGCTCGCAATGACGGCTGGAAAACCACGTCATCGCGAGGAGCGCTTTTCAGCGACGCGGCGATCTCCCCGAAAGACTCTACCACCCTGAAGGAAATTGCCACGTCACCGATGCGCAATGACAGTTTCGGCTGGGCACACAATGCCCCCCTACCCCTTCTTCCCCCCCACAATCGGCGGCTCCTTCGGCAGCTTGGGCCGATGGTATTTCTCCCAGTGCTGCAGCCCGTCTTTCAGCATTTCCAAGCCCTCCCCCAACAGAAACTCGCGGAAGGT
The DNA here is from genome assembly GCA_041591575.1 of Spongiibacteraceae bacterium. Classification (GTDB taxonomy): domain Bacteria; phylum Pseudomonadota; class Gammaproteobacteria; order Pseudomonadales; family Spongiibacteraceae; genus JBFHRT01. Next base: position 4 of record JBFHRT010000164.1, on the reverse strand, counting down.
TTTT
>JBFHRT010000163.1:0-5519 GCA_041591575.1 Spongiibacteraceae bacterium | reverse complement strand
GTCGCCGTCGGGGTCGCCCAGTACGTCGTCGCGGTAATAGCCGCCGAAACAGGCCAGGGTCTGCTCACGGTCGAGGCCGGCGCGCTGGGCGAAGGCGAAAATCTTGCACGAGCCCTCGTTGCTGCCGGCGGCGCTGACCACGGGGTCGTCGCCGAGGCCGTTGCTGAAACCCTGCGGGGCGTAGTCGTAGTGCTGCTCGATGGTGGCGATAACGTCGGAAAAGGCCACGCTGTCGGCTGCCTGCTGTAGCTGGGTGATCAGGGCTTGAGGAGTCATCGGCGGCCTCTATTTGGCAATAAATCAACAAAGCGTGCCATCTTACGCGGCCCCCGCGGCGATGAAAAGGTTGTGCCGGCTCGACTGGACTATGCTTCAGCTAGGTACGACGCCGAATCGCCGGCAGACCCTGATTGAGGAGATGGCGGCGGCAAGGCGGCGAGTGGAGGCCGGAATGGAATCGTCTGATATGCCGGATCTGGAACTGGGGGCCGAGTTTCTGACCGCGCTGGGGCAGTGGCTGCCCAAGCTGGCGGCGGCGCTGTTTCTGTTGCTGCTGGGCTGGCTGCTGGCGCGGCTGCTGCGCACGCTGGCTGTGCGTCTGGTGCAGGGGACCGAACACTGGCTGGGCAAGCTGGGTCACAAGGCGGGTGACAGCGGCCGCCGCTGGTCGGCCGGCGGCGTGCAGCTGCTGCCGAAACTGGTCTACTGGGTGGTGCTGATCGCCTTCGTGGGGCTGGCAACCGGTGTGCTGGGCATCACTCTGTTCAGCCGCTGGATAGACACCCTGCTGCTGTATCTGCCGACACTGTTTGTCGGTGTCGCCATCGTGCTGGCCGGGGTGGTGCTCGGCGAGCTGACCCGCGGCCTGACCGTCGCCGCCGGTCACGCCGGCGGTGTGATCTACGCCGAGGCGCTGGGGCGGCTGGTGCAGCTGGGGGTGATCGTTTCCGCGCTGTTGATCGGTGCCAGCCAGATTGGCATCGACGTCACCCTGCTGGAAAACCTGGCCACCGTGGCACTGGCCGCGGTACTGGGCGCCTTCGCGCTGGCCTTCGGCCTGGCCACCCCCAAACATATCGGCAACTTCATCAGTTCGCGCTATGTGCGCCGCCACTTTCGCGCCGGCGACCGCCTCAGCATCGGCGAGTACAGCGGCAGGATCGTCGATATCACCCCCCACGCGGTGATCATCGACACCGAGCGCGGCGAATTGCATATCCCGGCACAGCGCTTCAATGAAGAGCCCTGCCTGAAACTGAGCGACGAGGCCTGACATGCACGGCAGTGCGCAACTCGCCATCGCCTACCTGCGTCGCAATCCACGCCGTGCTGCGCAGGAATTGGATCGACTGGAGTCCGCGGAGGCCGCCGAATTTCTGGCCGCGGTACCACCGCCAGTGGCGGCGCCGGCGCTGGCGCTGATGCTGCCGACGGCGGCGGTGGCCTGTCTGCTGGCCATGGACACGCTGGTGGCGGCGAAACTGTTGGATCGCCTGTCGGGACACGCTGCGGCGGCGTTGCTGCGGGCGGTGGCAGAGGCGCCGCGCAAGGCGCTGCTGGCGCAGATGTCGCCGTTACAGGGGCCGGCGGTGGCGATGTTGATCAACTACCCGGAAACCGTGGTCGGCGCCTGGCTGACCACCGGCGCGACGACCCTGTCGTCCGAGATGAGTGTGGCGGAGGCGCGCAAGGCGCTGCGCAGCAGCGGCGGACGCCTGCTGCCGCGACTGTTTGTAGTCGACGCCGGTACTCAACTGCGCGGGGCCGTGGAGTTGTCCGAACTGCTGCGCTGCAGTCACAATGGCGAGTTGCTGGAAATCGCCGAACTGTCACCGGCGCACCTGCTCACGCGGCTGCCGCTGGCGGTGGTGGCTGGGCACAGCAACTGGCACCAGCACAGCGAACTGCCGGTGCTCAACCGCCAGGGCAACTTCGTTGGTGTGTTGGAATTCCGGGTGCTGATGCAGCAGCTGCAGCGGACAGAGGGCGCAATAGTCGGCGAGGGCGCCAGCGGCGAGGTGCTGGCAGAGCTGGTCGGCGATGCCGTTGCCGGCACCTGGCAGAGCTGGAAGACCCTGATCGGTGCCGATGTGGAGGCTGGCAATGGACAGCGCTAACGCCGCGGTGGCGGCGCTCAACGGCCGCTTTTTTACCGAGTACCCGGTCGAGGCCGCGCGCCAGGCGGAGAAGCTGCCGAGTGCGGAGCTGGCGCCGGTCTACAATGCGCTGCCCTTGGATACGGTGCTGCGCAGCTGGCGTTACCTGACACCGCTGGTGGCCGATGAGCTGTTGATGCAGCTGAACCAGGAGCGCCGCCGCGAGCTGCTGCTGGGGCTGGATATGGCCGAGTGTGCGCAGCAGCTGAATCGTCTGCGCAAAGTCGATCGCGAACTTTGCGTGGAGCTGTTGCCGGAAACAGAGCGCGCGGCGTTAGAGCAGCTGCTGACCTATCCCGAGCGCAGCGCCGGCCGGATGATGGACAGCCGCATATTGCGCTTTACCGGTGACGACACCGCGGGCTACGCGCTGACCCAGCTGCAGCGGCGGCGTGCGCGCAAGGTGCGCCAGATCTACGTGGTGAACGCCGAGCAGCACTTGCAGGGTGTGGTGGATATTCAGGACCTGGCGCTGGGTGGGCACAGCCAGCGGCTGCAGCAGCTGATGCGGCCGCCGCGGGCCATCATCTCCCCCTTTGACCCCATCGATCAGGTGGCGGGGACGCTTGCCGAGCACTACCTGGAAATGCTGCCGGTGCTGGACGTCAACGGCTGCCTGCTGGGCGCCATCCGCCACCCGATGCTGGTGCAGAGCCTGCGCGATGAAAGCCTCACCGACATGCAGGCCATGGTCGGTGTCAGCCGCGAGGAGCGGGCGCTGTCGTCGCCCTGGCTGGCGGTGCGCAAGCGCCTGCTGTGGATGCAGGTCAACCTGGGTACCGCCTTTCTGGCGGCGTCGGTGGTGGGGCTGTTCGAGGCCACCATCGCCCAGTTTACCGCGCTGGCGGTGCTGCTGCCGGTGGTGGCGGGGCAGTCTGGGAACGCCGGTGCCCAGGCGCTGGCGGTGACCATGCGAGGCCTGGCGTTGCGGGAAATCACCGTGGCCCACGCCCTGCGTATCCTACTCAAGGAGGTGGCAGTGGGCGCCACCAATGGCGCAGCGGTGGCGTTGACCACGGCTATCGGCGTCTATGTGTGGAGCGGCAGCGCTGGCCTGGCCATGGTGATCGGCATTGCCATGGTGATGTCCATGACCATCGCCTGCTGCGCCGGGGCCATGGTGCCGATCATTCTGACGCGTTTGCGCCAGGACCCGGCGCAGTCTGCGTCCATTGTGCTCACCACGGTCACCGACGTGGCGGGTTTCTTTTCCTTCCTCGGTATTGCCACCGCGCTGTCGCATCTGTTGTAGCCTCGTTCGCTTGGCCCATTTTGCAACCAAAAATTGCGCGCGGCGTGCCTGCCAGAAATTACCACATTGAGCCTGTCAAGCTTGCGCGCTGGCCTCCGCCGGGCTATGTATGAATAAGGCTGAGCTTAAGTGTTAGCTGCGGGCGAGTGCGCTCGTATAAACCGAATGGATGCGCGAGCAAGCGGTCGCCATCTTGCGGCGACCCAGCGAGGTAGCCGCGATGGATACTGAGTTTCCCTTCACCCGAGCCCTGCTGGCAGTGGCCGCAACCGCGCTGGCCGCCTGTGACGGTGGCAGCAGTAGCGGCGGTAGCAACACCGGCACGGTGTCTTTCGATATCACCGATGCGCCGGTGGACAATGTCGAGGTGGTGAAGATCACCTTCGATGCCATCGCCCTTAAGCCGGCAGATGGGCCGGCACTGACCATCGAGCTGGACCCGCCGCGCAGCATCGATAATCTGCTGGCATTGACCGGCGATGCCTCCGAGCCAATTCTCGGCAATACCACGGTGACGGCCGGCGATTACAACTGGTTGCGGCTGTTTGTGGTGCCGGGCTCACCGCACTCCCAAGTGCAGGAGGATGACGGCTCGGTGCACGATCTGCTGCTGCCCAGCCAGCAAGGCCAGGGAAACAACAGCAAGTTCCTGCACCTGCACACGCCGTTCGTGGTGCCGGCCGGTGGCGATGCCGACTTCACCATCGACTTTGACATGCGCAAGGCGCTGGTCAAACCCAGCAGCGGTCAGGACTACCGGCTGCGGCCGGCACTGCGGCTGATCAATAACGTGGAGGTGGGCGAAGTGCGCGGCAGCGTGGCCGAGAGCCTGGTCACCGATGCCAGCTGCAGCAATGACCTGGCCGCCGATGAGGGCAACGCGGTGTATCTCTACAGTGGTCACGATGCTGCGGTGGGTGATGTGAACGTGGATATGGACGGCGCCTCGGATCACGACAGCGATGACAGCGACGGCGACATTAATGAGGTCAACCCGCTGACAACCGCCGACGTGCGCCAGAACAGCGACACCGGCGTCTACGAATATCACATCGGCTTTGTTGCCACCGGCGATTACACCGTCGCCTTCACCTGCCAGTCGCTGGACGATATGGCAGAAAGCGATGAGGCCATCGTCTTTGCCGAGACCGCCAATATCAGCGTGGCCGCCGGCGCAGTGACGGTGCAGGATTTCGCTACGCCCTGATATTGCCCGGGAGCTTATTCGCCCTGGGCGAGGGACGTTGAAGGCTGTGCCCGCCAGCGTGCCAGCTGGCGCTCGATCTTGGCGCTACGGTGCAGCTGCGGCTGTGAATGCTCGTAATTCTGTTCTTCCTCGCGCTGCTTGACCAGCGCGACGGCCTGTTCAAAGGCTTCGACAAAACTGCCCGCCTGCGGCAGTGCATCCTTGAAGTAGGCTTCGCCGAAGTAGGTGTACTCGGCGCGATCTGAGCAGCCAAAGGAGGTCTTGTCGGCGGCCGCTGCGGTGATGATCAGCGTGTGCTCGTCGCGCAGCGACGGAATAAAACTGCCCGAGTAACAGGCAGAGATCACCAGCACTTTCCAGCGCACACCGGACTCGTCGAGCAGGGTTTTCAGTTCGTCGGCGCTGAGGCTGGGCAGGCTCAATCCCGGCTGCGCCAGCTGGAACTGGGCGTCGCTGGAACCGTGACTGCTGAGATAGAGAAACAGAATGTCCTGCTCGCGGTTCATGCGCGCGGCGATGTGGCGCAGCGCGCGCGCCAGGCTCTCGCGGGTGGCCAGTGGCTGTGCGCCGGCGTCCAGGCGGCTGTTGATCAGCACGCTGGAACGGCCGGCGGTGCCCAGCTGGCGATCAAAGTAATCGCGCACTGCCTGCACTTCGCGGCGAAACACGCCCTGACCACCGTCGCCGGCAACGCCGAGAAAATACAGTTCAATACGCGCGGGATCTGCCGCCAAGAGATCATCGGCCTGGCTGTCTAGCAGTGTGTTCTGCGCGTAGAGCAGTTGTTCGGTCTGCGCCTCCACCGCGGGCAGGCGCGGGTCGTCGCTGGACAGCAGCTGGTCGGCGCGCCACTGGCCGCTGAGCTGGGCGATACCGTCCAGCGCTTCGGCGTATTGGATATTGC
>JBFHRT010000162.1:0-5536 GCA_041591575.1 Spongiibacteraceae bacterium | reverse complement strand
CGCCATCGGCCTGCTGCTGGCACTGGCCGCCATCGGCGGCAACCGGCGCTACCTGGACGCGGCGCTACAGGCGCTGCGCCATGTCGCCGCCGAGGTCGAACGCCAGCCGCTGGCCTGGCCCAGCCTGGTGACCGCGCTGGTCCGCCACGCGCCGGCCTCAAGCCTGTCGCTGACGCCGGCGCCGGCCGCGGCACGCGCATCCGCCGATGTACTGACGGTCAACGCGGCGCTGACCGACAAGGGCGAACGCCTGCGGCTCGAACTGGATATCGCCGAAGGTTATTACCTGCGTGCCGATACCACCACGGTAAGGCTGGCAGACCGTACCGCCAAAGCGCTGCACAAGCCGCCGGCACAACAGCGGCGCGACCCTTTCAGCGACGAGGGGAAAATGGCGGTTTACAGCGGCAAGGTGGTGATTGAAGTGGAACTGGATGCGCCGGCGAGCGCGACGCAGGGCGAGCTGAGCGCACAGGTCTGCAGTGAAGCGGCCTGCCTGGCGCCGTCAGTGCTGCGTTTTGCGGTGGGGCGCTAGACGCTGGACGGGAGACGGAAGACGCAAAAGCGGTGCGCGCAGCGCACCCTACGAAGATCAGGCGATCTTGCTACGGCCCTCGCGTAGGGTGCGCCGCAATGCCATTAATTTAAGGCGCTCCCTGCGATTTTCATCTTATCGACTGTGGCGCCGATCCCTGATGTAGGCCGGAATAAGCGCTTTTTAGCGTTTCCGGCGAACGTCCGCAACGCAAGCTTATGCGGACCTACGTCGCTGGATTAGCAGATACCACCGGTAGGGTGCGCCGTGCGCACCGCCTGCTTGACGCCAGCAAACTGGAAGGAAAATAAGGGTGGGCTCTTCAAGCCAAAGCCCCTCCCCCTAACCCCCTCCCGCCGGGAGGGGGACAGATGGCGTAGTTGCGTCTTCCGTCTCCCGTCAAGCGTCCCGCGTAACGATCAACTCAGCGGATAATGCGCCGGATACGGCAGCTGGGCGACACCGGAATCCACTGCGGCGCGGGCAACGGCAGCCGACACCGCACCCAGAAGGCGGCGATCCACCGGCTTGGGAATAATGTAGTCGGGACCAAAGCTCAGCGCGTTCATCTGGCAGGCGTCCAGTACTTCCTGGGGAACCGGCTCCCGGGCCAGTTCGCGAATGGCCTGTACTGCCGCCACCTTCATCTCTTCATTGATAGCGCTGGCACGCACGTCCAGGGCACCACGGAAGATAAAGGGGAAACCCAGTACGTTGTTGACCTGGTTGGGGTAGTCCGAGCGACCGGTGGCCATGATCAGGTCATCGCGTACCGAGTGCGCCAGCTCCGGCACGATCTCGGGGTCGGGGTTGGAGCAGGCGAACACCACCGGCTTGGCAGCCATGGAGCGCAGCATGTCCTCGCTGAGCAGGTTGGCGCCAGACAGGCCGACGAACACATCGGCGCCCTCAATGGCATCGCTGAGGCTGCGCGCCGCGGTGTCGTTCTCGAACTCTTCCTTGTACTCGTTCAGCCCCTCGCGGCCGGGGTAGATCACGCCGCGACGGTCGATCATGAAAATGTTTTCTTTGCTGGCGCCCAGAGACACCAGCAGGCGCATACAGGCAATGGCCGCAGAGCCTGCGCCCAGGCAGACGATCTTGGCGCTGTCGATGGACTTGCCCTGAATTTCCAGCGCATTGAGCATGCCCGCCGCGGTGACAATGGCGGTGCCGTGCTGGTCATCGTGGAACACCGGGATCTTGCACTGCTCGATAAGAATGCGCTCAATCTCGAAGCACTCCGGTGCCTTGATGTCTTCGAGATTGATGCCGCCGAAGGTATCGGCAATGCGCACCACGGTGTCGATAAAGGCCTGGGAGTCCTCGGCGTCCACCTCGATGTCGATGGAGTCGATGCCGGCGAAACGCTTGAACAGCAGCGCCTTGCCCTCCATCACCGGCTTGCTGGCCAGCGGCCCCAGGTCGCCCAGGCCGAGAATGGCGGTGCCGTTGGAAATGACCGCCACCAGGTTGCCCTTGGCGGTGTACTTGTAGGCCAATTGAGGGTCGCGGGCGATTTCGCGCACCGGCTCCGCCACACCGGGGCTGTAGGCCAGCGCCAGGTGATGCTGTGTTTCGGCGGGCTTGGTCAGCTCGATGCTGATTTTGCCGGGGGTAGGCTCTGCGTGGTAGTTCAGGGCGGCCTGCTTGAAATCGTCGGACATGCCTTTTTCTCTGGGTGTATCGCGTAAAGTGGCGGCAAAGCATATAGAAAAGTGACCGGGCTCACAAGCGCAGAAACCGCGCCAAAAACTGTTGGAAACGGCCATGTTTTCACTGTAAACCCCGATTTTTCCAGCATTTTTGCCCACCAGCGAGGAGCGGCCGCGACCGGCTGAACGGCCCCGACTTGTACTACACTATAGAGGGGATTTTGCAGGCACGAACAGCGTGCCAGGAGGTATGCAATGAACCTGATCCCACGCGAGCCCTTCGACAATCTCTTTGAAAATTTCTTTCCCTCGCTGCACTTCGGCGAAGCTGGCGACAGCGGCTTCTTTTCCCCCTCGGTAGACATCGAGGAGCAGGACAACCGCTACCTGATCACCGCCGATATGCCCGGCGTCAAGAAAGAGGACATTGCGCTGGAACTGGAAGACGGCGTGCTGACTCTGCGCGCCGAGCGTAACGAAGACAGCCGGGAAGAACACAAGGGCCGCATCATTCGCCGCGAACGACGCCACGGCAGTTTTGCCCGCAGCTTTTCCGTGGGCCACAGCGTCACCGAGGCCGATATCAGCGCGCAGTTTGCCAACGGCGTGCTAACACTGACCATTCCCCGCCGAGACGAGGCAGTGGCCAGCCGCAAGCGCATCGAAATCAAATAGATTGCGCGGTGGGAGGAACACCATGAGCCTGAAAACCGACTACGACCACCTGGTGCAGCGCCTGAAAACCGAGCGCGACCAGCTCAACCTGCGCATCCACCTCGCCGAGGCGGAGCTGCGCGACGAGTGGGAGGAGCTGGAGCAGCGCTGGAACAGCCTGCAATCCAAGGGTCGCCAGCTGCGCAAGGCCGCCGATGAGAATGCCGACGAAATCGCCGCGGCTGCACAGAAGATCGGCGACGAGTTGAAAAAAGGCTATCGCCGCATCAAGCAGCGCCTGCACTGACAGCAGCGCTGTACAACGCGCCCGCCACGCGGGCGCAATGGCTTTCTGCGCTCAGCCCAACCCGTCCCAAAGCTACACCCGCTGGAAGTGCGGCTCCTCTCGCAGCATGTCGACACAGGGGCTGCAGCGACTACTGATGGCGTGCACCGCCCGCAACAGCGCCGCAATGTGACTGCCCAGCACCGGCTTACCGCTGGTCAGCAGCGCCACCGAGATGTCGCGCTGCGGGTCGCCCCAGCACAGGATATTGGAAAAGCCCAGGTGGCCGTAGGCATAGTGGCTGTCGGCACCGTACAGCCCCAGCGGACTGCCGCCCAGCATCATGCCAGGGCTGTAGCGCATGGGCACCATCAGTGACTTGTCCAGGCGCGCACCGTCGATCTCGTGGGTGGCACGCTGCACCGTCAGCGGCGACAGAATCTGGTGCCCCTGCCACTGGCCGTGGTCGATCATCATCTGAAAAAAGCGGCTGGCCTCCTCGGCGGTGGCGTAGACATTGGCCGAGGCGATGGGCGCGGCCATAAAGCCGTCGCTGTTGGAGATGGCCACCGCGTCGTCGATGCTGGCGCCCAGCACCTTGGTGAAAAAGCGCCCCAGCAGCGGCCCGCTGGGCAGGCCGGTGGCGTAGTGGCGGGCGGCCAGTGCGCGCTGCTCCGGCGGCAGGCCGTAGCGGAAATAACGCATGCCCATGGGGCCGCGCACCACCTCGTCCAGGTACTGCTGAATGTCTACGCCGCGGGTGACTCGCACCAGCTCCGCCAGTACAAAACCACCGGTGACGGCGTGATAGGCGGGAATGCGACCGTCGCGATCCAACGGTTCGGCGTCGCAGATATGGCCCAGCGCCTCGTCGTGGTCAAACAGGGTTTCGCGGGGCACGCCAGCGGGAATGCCCGGCACCCCGGCGCGATGGCCCAGCAACTGGTAGACGGTGATATTGGACTTGCCCTTGGCGGCAAAAGCGGGAATGTAATAGCTCACCGGCGCCAGCAGGTCGATATCGCCCTCTTCCGCCAGCTTGTGGATGAGCATGGCGGTCACCGCCTTGGAAGCGGAAAACAGGCACACTGGGGTATCCAGGCTGGCCACCACCGGCTCGCCGCTGTCCTCACTGTCACCGGGTACACCCGCCCCCGACACGTAACCCAGTGAGCGGTTCAGTACCACCTGGCCGCGGCGGCGCAGGCACAGGCTGACCATCGGGTGCATGCCCGAGCGGAACAGCTCCTCCACCGCGGCCCAGATGGCGGCCACGTCCTCATCGGCCAGGCCGGTGGCCTCGGGGTCGCGCACTTCGGCGGGGTCGATATCGGTCAGCGCCGACAGCTCGGCGGGCACCTCAATGCCGCGCAGCAGACGGCGGCCGATGGTCTTCAGGTAGGGGGGAGTCCACATGGTTATTGTAAATTCCTTTTGCGACAGCATGGGCGGCAAGTAATGTTGCGCCCCTACTATCGCACAGAAGCCCCAGGCCTGGCTTGGCCGAGATGACTCAATCGGCTGACTCGAGCATCAGCGGATGGCGCAAATGCAGCAGATGCGGCGGATAGCCGCGCTTGTTGGGGCCGCGGTAGATCACCCAGCCGCGGACGTTCAGCTCGCGCCCGCGCCAGCCCTGCAGCTCGGGCGCGCCGAAGCGCTCGAGATCCCGCTTGTCCAGCCGCAGCGACAGTGCGCCATCGAGCTCCAGCCACCAGGCGCGCCGGCTCTCCGCCACCGCGCTGACTCGGCCGCGCAGGCGCATAAAGCCGCCCTCGCCCGCCGCCAGCGATGTCACCGAGCGCGGCCGGTAGGCGGCCAGCGCCCACACCCCACGGCCGGCGGCCCGGGCCTCAGCCTCTGCTGCCGCCAGGCAGTCGGCCAATGCCACATTGGGTGGCACCACCACCTGCCAAGCAAGCCCCCGGCTCAGCAGCGCGGCGCCGGCGTGCTTGCCTGCGGGCTCCAGGTAAACACTGGCCAGCAGCCGTCCGTAGCGGTCGCGGGGCTCAAGGCCGGGAAGGTAATAGATGCGGGAATCGGCGCCCAGCAGCTGCTGCAGTGCACGCCGGGCCTCCATGGCCAGGGGCTGGTGGGGGCGGCCGTCGCGGCCCAGCTCCGGGGTGTTGATACCGACCAGCCGCAGCAGGCGGCCGTCAGTCAGACGCAGGGTGTCGCCGTCCACCACCGCCGCCACAGCAGCGCTCTGCAGCGCTCCAGGCGGGCGGCAGCTGGCAGGCTCGGCAGTTGCCGGAACGGGCAGGTTGGCAGCCGCGGGCGCTGCGCCAGCAAGCGCCCACAGCAAAACGCCCAGCAGTCTCCTGCCGGGCGTTTTGAAAACTTGCCTGCGTAGGGCGGGCAAGGGTTGGCCTGGAGACAGAAGCCCCAGCGCCTGTCTTAGGCCTT